>JAQGKJ010000624.1 GCA_028290165.1 Bradyrhizobium sp.
TCGGTGACAACGGGAGATACCGCCCCGCAGGACGCCGCGGCGGCCTCCGGCATCAGCAATATGCTGCGCAACCTCGGCGGCGCGATCGGTACCGCGGTGCTTGCCACCGTGATCACCAAGCGCGAACAATTCCACTCCAACATCATCGGCCAGTCGGTCACGCTCGGCCGCGAGGAAGTACGCAGCCGGATTTCAGGGATGACGGAGTTCTTCATGGCTCACGGCGTGCCGGATCCGGCGGCAGCCCGTCAGCAGGCCATTATCGCGCTCGGCAAGGCGGTGAAACACCAGGCGCTGGTGATGGGCTTCAGCGACACGTTTGCTGTGATCGGCGTCGTGCTGGTGCTCGCCGCCGTCGCGGTCGCCTTCACGCGCAAGGTCAGGGGAGCCGCGGCCGGCGCGCATTAGAGCCGCTAATCCCGCAACCTTAACGTTTCGCCACCGTCGGAAAGACCAGCGATTGGTCTTCGACTTCCTGAGCGGGCAGCGCGTTTACGCCCGCCATCGTGTGGAGTTCCTGCAACGTCGGCATGGCAGCGGTTGCGGCCGATAGTTCGATTGCCGCCGGCCGCGAATGTAGCATGGTGGTTGCAGCCGCAATCACGGCAACAACCGCTAACGCGGAAATCATCAGGCGCATCATGGGAACTCTCCGTTTCCCAGCCATGAATATGTCGGCGGACCCGCCGCAAGGTTCAAAGCGATGCTAGTCTAGCTTTATACTCTCGCGCTGGGTTCCGCGAACGCCACCGAGACGGGCTCCTGGACGAAATGGTCGAGGATGGTGGCGACTCCGGCTGCGATAACGGCAGCGAAAAAGCATGCCAGGATAAACTCGCGCATCATCTTCTCCTGTTTTTCGCAACTATCACATTCCAAACAACAGGTTTCGCCGGGCGGATCAAAGTCGCCCGCAATCGGATGTTCAGGCCGGCAAGGCAAATGCCTCCGTCTCAACGTCCACGAAACTTCGCCCGAGTGCGCCGACGCAAGCGTAAAAGCCAGCCGGTTTGGCGCGCTCGAGATCGACAAAAAAGCGCCGGACCCACGGTGCGAGGTGCATTTCAAAGAACGCGCGATCGGCGCCTTGCGGACCCGCGATGTCCCCGCTCACAAGCCCTGCCATGATCTCGCAGAGAATGGCGATATGATCCTCCGGCTCCGAATGCCCCGCCGCTCGTTCGATGCCTAGTTGCTGAAACGTTTCGCGCAGCCGCGCGAGCGGGCGTCCGTAGAGCGATCCCGCCAGATAGTGTGACGCATACGGCAACAGCACTTCCTCGCGACCGAGCCCGGCGAACAAATCGAAATATTCCCGCTTCACACTATCCTCGTTCACCCGCCGTGCGACCTCAGCGAGCGTGGCATGCGCGAGCCCGATCGGGCCCGCATCACCCTGCAGGGCGGCCAAACCGGAGATCAGTTGCGCATCCGGGCTGCGCGAGAGCAACGTCGCCAGTAGCGCATATTCCCGCGCGCGGGCGCGGTCGATCTCGTCGACAACACGCAGGGAAAAATTCTGGGGCGACGGCTTCTGCATCAGCTTTACCGCGGCAAGGCGCCGCCGTGACGACGGCGATAGCGTGAAGGATCATTGTCTTCGATCTCGGATTCCCTGTCTTCCGCCGCGTCCGCGCCGGCCTCTTCCTTCGATGAATCGGAACTGGCGGGATCGGCCGATGACAATTCGACCGTGACATGACCGCGATCGGTTACGGCTGCCGGCTGTTCCGCAACTAGCGATATCTTCGGTATAACCCTAGCGCTCTCGTCGGATGTTCCAACTGCCCTGGCGAGAAGGGCCTGCGCGTTGTCGCTCTCCGGCAGCGGGCCGAAGCCGGGTATCGCGTTCGGGTCATTGAAATCCCACTGGTTCTCGGCAATCCCGATGAAGTCGCGGATCGCCGGGTCGCTCGCCCAGGCCTGGCGCAGCGCAGCCCGCGTCAATTCGGCGGGCACGCGGCTTTGCAGAAAGCCGCGTATGTCGGTGTTGCCCGTGATTGTTTCAATCGACGGCAGAGTTGAGGGATCGAAAGACTTTTCGACAATCTCGTCATTTCGACGGTGTTGTTCAGATGCTTCAGTACCGGCCAAAGCGGCCGCATCAGCCGGCCGTCCGTTATCTACGGGCTGCGGGCCGCGCCGGACGTCGCGCTCGCGCTTCAACCGCACCCAGCGCGAAACGAAATTTTCGGGCGCGGTCATTTCGCGCACCCCTTTCCTCGGCGCGCAAGCGCGGGCTCGGCCGGCTGACGGCTGCGCTTGACGAAGGGCCGCTCGACATGATGCGCGTCGATGAAGCGGCCGATGATTTCTGCGACCTCGGGCGGCATCGGCACAGCCTCGACCAGATTGCTGCCGGCGTCGGTGAATGCCTCGCCTTCGGCCGGGTCGGCTGTCACGGCGAGAAGCTCATACGGCGGCTCCGAACCAACCGGGCGCAGGGCCACCCACAACGCGGGTGCGCCGGAGGTGAGATTGTTGCGGTAATTTGTCGTCTCGGTGCGGTGCAATTCGATCGCGGCCTCGCCGCCATAGAACAAGGCCGTTTCCGCGGTTGCATCGAGTAGCGTCCAGGGCGCGGCCGAGGGACTGCCGACCAGGACCGAGACCGGCCGCCACAGGAAATCAGCCCATGGGCTCCTCGCCTTGCGCCGCTCGACCACGACACCGACCGCAATGCGCGCGAGAGCTGTCGATCTCAATGGACTGCCTCCTCGAGCCGGATCGGCAGGCCGGTGACGAGATTTTGCGGCTTCAACCGCAACGCCTCATCGGGTGTCATCGCCGCCAGCAGATACAACGGCTCGCCCCGGACCTTTT
>JAQGKJ010000636.1 GCA_028290165.1 Bradyrhizobium sp.
AGGGTGAAAAGGTGCGGTAAGAGCGCACCGCGTATCCGGCAACGGAAACGGCATGGCAAACCACACCGGGAGCAAAACCGAATAGGGACGGCAACGCGGGACGTTCGCTTTAAGCGATAACACCGCAGGGCTCTGTCAGGCTCGCCGTCCGGGTAGGTTGCTCGAGGCAATGTGCAAACATTGTCCCAGAGGAATGGCCGTCACGTATCGCCTGTGCAAGCAGGCGGTGCCCTACAGAACCCGGCTTACAGGCCGGCTGATGTTCTAAAATGAGGGGTTCGGCGCCAACACGCCGGACCCCTCGCCATTTTGTGCCCGGTTTTATTGGGTTTCTTGAAGCTGTACCTACATCCGTACCTACAATCCATTCGGAGCCGATCGTTTACCTTGCGGCCCAAAAAGAACCGCTTAACCACCTTGACGGTTTTCGCGGGTGAGGTATCAGTCGCGCCAGTTCGACAGGTTCGCCGCCGGAAAAAGCTCCGTGTTTAAGAGCCTCTTGGCTGGGCCGATTGGCAAGGCGATCAATACCTGAAGACGCCTCCCGCGATGCCGCCCCTCGGCACGGGATCAAGGCCACTGCATTTGCAAGGCATGGGCACTCCAACGTTGGAGGGTTCTCGTGCCTGTTCAATCGACTTCCGAAACCAAGACTGTCAGTGCCGCTTGCGCCGGGCGAATGCTCGGCCTCGGCAAGGCCAAGACGCTGGCACTGATCCACGAAGGCCGCCTGCCCGCGAAGCAACTCGACAACCGTATTCGCGTGCGTCTGTCTGATATCGACGCATTCTTGGCATCACTGCCCGATGCCAGTCAGGCGGTGCGGTCATGAACTCGCATCAGAACCATGTCGAGAGGCTCGCGTATCACATCGACCACATGGACCATGCCAGCGCCGCGGCATTCCAGCAAAAGATGGTCGATGACGCGGAGCCGGATGCAAAGCCGTTCGTGATAAAAGCTTACTGAGGATGCAGCCGCTTTGCGTCGTACGGATGTTTGGTGTCGGGCGCTCCGCACCATGCGCGAATTTCGTTGGTCCAGTTACTAGGGCTTCTTGGCCCCCCTTTACCCGCGCCCGCAGTGGCGCGGCTTCCACCTCTCAGGCACACTCGATACTTCCCCTGCCCCTGCTCAGGCGGTGGATTGACAAGATTGGTTTTTGACCGGGGCTTGTCGGCACCCGCGCAAAGTGCAGGGCGATCTTGGCGGCCTTGGTCTCGCACCCCTTGAGCAAGTGCCAATACCCCGCCGAATGGTTCCGGCGGGGCTGTGCACTCTGGAGTTTTCCGACGGCTCTGAGAAGGCCGACAGAACTTATTTCAGAGAGTTGTTGATGGAGGTGAAATTTGTATTCAGGTTCACGCCGAGACCGTTAACCACCGCGATGATGGCCAGCGCGATGCCAGCTGCAATCAGGCCATATTCGATTGCCGTTGCCCCTCCCTCATCACGGAGAAAGCTCAACAAGGTACGCTTCAACACTGCCTCCCATTTCAAGCCGCCATTTTCGGCGAGCAATACTTAGGATCAATAATCTAAAGTTGAATTAATGGTTGGATTGCAATTTATCGGATTGGTCGATTGCGAACTGAGGCCGCCGGTTACCCTTTGGAGACGCCGAGATCAAGCTCGCTGCGCTCAATGGCGACCGCGCTCGTCGGGACCGGCTCGGCGAACGCCTACCACGGGCCTTCCTATCGATGGGGCCGAATGATGAACTTGTACGGGACAAGATATGATGAGATCACGAGCGCGCGATCAACACTTCCGAGCCGCCTTCAAGATCGACCCGAAGGCGAAGACAAAGCGGAACGTCAAGGTCAACATCGGATGGGACGCTCACTAGCTGGCGGCCCTTTGGCAGTGAGATCGGGTCATCGAATTTTCGCGACCAGCCGATTGAAATTGATTCGTTGCCGGTCACCAAATAACCTCGATTGTGGGAACAACTCAAAAGTTAATAATTCAGCCCCATACAACCGAGTGCGCCAGCTTGGCGGGCATCCCGCGTCTTCAGTTCGGGTGTACCAACATGCCCAGATTTTATTTTCATCAGCATTTGAACGGCCTGAGGACCGGCGCGGCCGTCAATTTCCGAGTCTAAAAGAGGCGTGCGAGCACGCAGTTCACCGAACGCCTGCCGCTCTTCAAAAGGTCGCCGCGCCGACGGGCAACACCCATCTTGCTACTGAGATATCTGACGGCAAGCGCATTGTCTGCGTCGTTAGAGGGAAAGTGCTCATCGAAAATGTTTAGCGTGGCGTAATCTCCGGGGATCTACCACCGGCTGGCGCGGCGTTGCAGCCGGGCGCAAAGTTGGCTTTCAAACGACTTGATCAGCGGACGGCGGCTTTGCGGCTGTCTTTGCGGACTTGCCTCGCGCCAGAAACGCCACGCCAATTTGGTTACCGTCAACGCGCATCAATTGGCAGCGGCGATATGCGAGACCCGTCGACGACAGAAGCAGGAAAAATTCCTTGAGGTCCAGCCCTTCGAAAGAGCCTTCGATGCGCAAGCGCGCGCCCGTCTGAGACACGTCGATCATCAGGCAGTCCCGGCGCCAGGTTCCGTCAATTCCCATTATGTAAACAGGAATGCCACGTTCGAAATCGACCCGCTCGCTCTTTTGGTCTCCATGGGCCATTGGGCAATCTATCTTTGATAGGCCGTCGCGGTCTCGACGCGTTTGGAGTTGTAAGGTCCACACGATACACCTAACTTTATTAATAGAAATCGAAGGTCATGACCGTCGAGAAGGCGACGTCGTGGCCCTAAGTTGTCGGCGTGCCGGTGTTGAGAAGGTTAGCGACGGCGGTGACAAGCTGGGCGGGCGCGAAGGGCTTCTCCAACATGATACTGTTGGGGACACCCTTGGAGGCCCAGTCGGCGGCGCTCTTCCCGCTCATATAGACGATAGGGAACTCCGGGTCGATCTGTCGAGCTTGCTGGGCGACTTCCCAGCGATCCATCTTGCCTCTGAGATTGATGTCGGTCACGAGCGCGCGGTATTCGCTGGTTCGCCCCTTCAGCAAGGTCACCGCCTCTTCGCCTGATGCGGCGACGGCCGGCTCAAATCCGCCGTCGCTTAGGGCCTCTTCAACGAGGCTCTGGATTGCCTCGTCGTCTTCAACAATGAGAATTACGGGTAAACCTTCCAACTCCAGTTCTCCCCTGCGCTGCTACCCGAGGGGCTTAAGTTACAAAGTGAACATAAGTTCCCGCGATGATGGCCGGCTGCTCTGCACTGCACTAAGCAAAAGAATTTCTCCCGGCGCATTGATACTTAGCATGGACATCCCGCTTTCAGGGTTCCAAAATTCCGGCCGATGGAGCACGCAGACAAAGCCATTAGATGTCCGAAGTGCGGTTCGCTGATGAAGCTGGCTTTGGCTTCCGGCGGCAAAGGACCGCGCTCGCTACAATGCGAACAGTGCGAGAGGCCCGACCCTCTGAAGGACGGCGAAGTTGTGGGCTGGCTTAAGGGCGAGCTTCGGCCGCCGAAGTGAACGCCGCCGCATGTACTGCCTAGGTGACCACGCGCTGAGCCTTGCACGCGCGCTCGCCCGTATGTCAGCGGACAACCTTGGATCAGGCAGCATCAATGAACGTGATGCTCCAATTCATCGGCGATGCGTCGGGATGCTCAACCACGGACTGCACTTGAGGCCGGCCATTGCGATCTCTGCCACAAGCCAACTGCCAAGCTTACATGCGATCATGATCACGTGCTCGAAGAGCTTGACTTTCCGCCGATCGAACAGCATCGCGGTTGGCTCTGCGCAAGTTGCAACATCAGATTGGGAGCGGCCGGCGATACTCCGGAGGCGATCAAGCGTTTGATTGATCGTGGCGATACCCGGGAGCTTGGGCCCTTACTAACCTATGCCAGCGGGCAACATCGCCGAGGCTGAATTTTTCATAATCTCCGGGTCTTTTTCTATTTTTGGCGTTCTCTACTCTCTGCCTTGAGAGAGCCAATGGACAAGGGGACATAGCGTTTTGCGATTCGCCCCGAATCCCCGACCATACCCCATAGCTGATTCAGAACGGCACAACAGGACCATCTTCGCGCCGGCCCCAGTGCGTTCGCTATTCTCGTTAAGGTTGTATTAGCGATCTTTGTGCCTACAATGGTTAAACGGATTCGCATAATGTATGATCTGGCATATTGTTGAAACACGGCAAGGATCGTGCCTGCACAAGCCATATGCAACTGAGCGACCTCTGCGTGGCGCGCTGGGACCCGGCAGCAGCCATCAGCGGGTGCATCTTCTTCCAGGCCCAGCCGGCCGACCAGGCGCCGTGGCAGACCAAAAAGGTTGCTCCCATGACGTTTCCTTATTGAGCCCGGCGAAAGGTCAAGGCTAATTGCGATACTAACGTCCCTTCGCGTGATGTAAACGTCGCCCATCCATTGAGTCATTCCGGGACGGCAAGGACCAGACCTCAGATGCGCAATTGCGCATCGGGATTCACTCGTCTCACTCGCGCCCCGGAATGACGAAGGAAATCCCGACTAATCATGACTACACTCGCGTTGGTGCTTCTGCTTCTCGGCGCGCTCGCCGGCGGCTTCGCGTCCGGCCTCGCCGGTTTCGGAACCGCGCTGATGACGCTCGGGATCTGGCTCTACGTGTTGCCGCCTTCGGTCGTGGTTCCCCTTGTCCTGATCGGCTCCATCGTCGCGCAGACGTCAACGCTGCCGACGTTTTGGCGGTCCATCGACTTCAAACTGGTTTGGCCGTTTCTGATCGGCGGCCTCGCCGGCGTGCCGGTTGGCACAGTGTTGATCGCACACGCCGATCCCGGCGTGTTCAAGTTGAGCATCGGCGTGCTTCTGCTGATATTTCCGACAGCGCTCTATTTCAACCGCAGCCCGATTGCATGGAGCATCGGCGGAAGGCTCGCGGACGCCGCGGTCGGATTTGCCGGCGGGATCCTCGGCGGCCTGGCGGGCCTGTCCGGCCCGCTTCCAATATTGTGGGCCAGCGTGCGGGGCTGGGGCAAGGACGAACGGCGCGGCGTCTTTCAGACCTACAACTGGACGGTGCTGTCGGCCGCGCTGTGTTTGCAGGCGGGCACCGGCTTCATCACCGCCGAGGTGATGTGGCTCGCGTTGCTCGCCCTGCCGACAACACTTTTCGGCGCCTGGCTCGGCGCGCGCTCCTATCACGCATTAAGCGACCGAAATTTCTACGATATCGTGCTCGGCCTGTTGTTCGTATCCGGACTCGGCCTGGTCTGGAACAGTTTTGGTTCCCACTAGAGCCCTTTCCGCTTCGATAGAATCGAAGCGCGGCTCTAGATTTTTGATTTGACGCGTTTTCTTGACGCGAACCGGTTTCCACTTCGCTTGAAAACGCTCTAATCGTCCTTCCGCTTCGCGCCGAGCACCATGCCACCGGCCACACCGACGCCCAGCACATACATCCAGCCTTCGTGAAAATCGAACAGATGTGAATTGAACAGCGAGGTGAAGATATTTTGCACGACGACCGATAGTCCGATCCAGTTCACCATTCCGTTGCCGCGGAACAGCAGCAGATGCGCCAGCCACATCGCATAAAGCGCAATGACGCCGACCACGCCCCACTGCACCGCCACGTTCAAGGTCTGATTGTGCGGATTGTTGGTTATTTCGCCGCGGGCGCCAACCTCGCCGGTCGCAGCCTGTTCAAATAGCCCGCGGGTGGATCCGGTGCCGTATCCGATCACGGGGGCGTCTGCGAAAAAACGCAATGACTTCTGCCAGTATATCAGCCGCGAACCGATGCCGGACTCGTTGTTATAAATCGAGGTGTCCTGATAGTCGGTGAAGAATTTCGAGACGGTGGCACGCAAATGCGGCGATACGTTCCAGGCCACTGCCGCAAGCAATGCGACGGCGAACAATGCCGCAAGGGCCGCTCGCAATCTCAAATGCAGTAGCGCAAATACCGCGAGCATGAGGGGCATCGTCACCAGCACGGTGCGAGAAATGACGACGAACATCATGTTGAACAGGAAACTCAGGGCGATGGCCGCGAGCGCGGCCGCCAGCCAGATTCTTTTCGTCTGCAGGCACATCATGACCGGATAGGCGAGCGCGACCATGCACAGCGCGAATTCCTGGCTTTGGTCGATGTAATTCTTGACGGCGATGCCGTTGGCAGGTTGATAAGGCCCGCGCGAAAAATAGAGTTTAAGCGACAGACCTGGATCGAACGCGACCAGCCAGGACACCGCCATCAGGAGCGCACAGGACGCCAGAAACGCGAGGAAGACCCAGACGCCGCGCGGCGACCGCTCGAAATGATGGAATAGCAATGGCAGCATCAGCAATTTTACAGTCGGGCTGACCGCGTGGAGACGCTCGCTCCACGGAGCAAGCGACCACAGCGTTCCGGCCAGCGCCAGGGCAAACAACACGACCGGCAGAACGCTGACCGGACGCGCCAGCGATCGCCGCAATGTGGGCATCTCCAGCGCTGCGAGCAGCGCGATAACCCAGCACCCCGCGGCAATCGCGACGCCGGTCGTCGACCAGGGCAACAATACGGCCGTCAGAACCGCCAGCAGATCGGCGCTCAAAATTCGCGCCGGCAGAGCGGGCCAGGCGGAAACGGCGCGCGAAAGCCATGACGGGCCAGGCTCTCCTCTCACGGCTTCAGTCATCATTGCCCCTGACGCGGCTAGGTCCCGAAAAACCTAGCCCAAGCGGCCAATGCGCCGCAATCCCCGCACGAAGGCGTCATTCCCGCTCACTCCGCCGCGGTGAGATCATCGAACTCCAGCACCTGGCGCTCGAACAGCCCGCGATAGATTCCTCCCACCCGATGGGCGAGCACGGCGTGGGTGCCCTGCTCGACGATCTCGCCGCGGTCGAACACCAGAATCCGGTCGAGGCGACGCACCGTCGACAGCCGGTGCGCGATCACGATCGAGGTCCGTCCTTTCATGAGCCGTTCCATCGCCTCTTGAATTAACGCTTCCGATTCGGAATCGAGGCTCGATGTCGCTTCGTCGAGGATCAACACCGGTGCGTCGGCAAGGAACGCGCGCGCCAGCGCGACGCGCTGCCGCTCGCCGCCCGACAGTTTTACGCCGCGCTCGCCGACAAGGGTGCCATAGCCTTTCGGCTGCCGCAGGATGAACTCATGCGCATTGGCGAGCCGCGCCGCCTGCTCGATCGCCGCCATGCTGGCACCGGGCCGGCCATAGGCGATGTTCTCGGCCAGCGAGCGGTGAAA
>JAQGKJ010000694.1 GCA_028290165.1 Bradyrhizobium sp.
GCTGGTGCTCGACTACAATGATTTCGTCATCTCCGGCGCGCTCGGCAAATTCGACGCCAAGGATTCCAAGCCGTGTAAGTGACGGCTCTGCCGTCATTCCGGGGCGATGCGAAGCATCGAACCCGGACTCTCGAGATTCCGGGTCTGGTCCTTCGGACCATCCACGATGCGCAATTGCGCATCGGGGAATGACAGTCTCTACTCCGCCTTTTCCGGCCCATCATACGCAATCCCCCTGATCACCGCGGCCTGGCCGAACTTCTTGCGCAGATCGTCGATGGCGCGTTCGGCGTGGGCGGAGCGGCGGTCGAGCATGTCGGTGTCGTCGGCCGCAGAGCCCGGGCGCAGCGCGCTGACGCCGGTGCCCATCAGGCGGAACGCGGTGCCGTCGATTTCCTTTGCCAGCATTTCGCGGGAAATCGCGAAAATCTTCGCCGCCAGCTGAGTCGGGGCGTGGATCGATTGCGACCGGGTGCGCTGCCTGAAATCGGCGGTCTTCAGCTTCAGCGTGATGGTCAGTCCCGAAAGCTCGCCGGTCTTCAGCCGCGAGGACACCTTCTCCGACAGCCGCCACAGCATCTTCTCCAGCGTGGCAAAATCGCGGATGTCATTTTCAAAAGTCGTCTCGCTGGAAATGGTCTTGGCACCGCGCTCGGGCACCACCAGGCGATCGTCGACACCGCGCGCCAGCCGCCACAACCTGCGTCCCTCCGCCCCGAACTGTTTCATCAGCTCGGTTTCGTCGGCGCGCTGCAGGTCGGCGATGATGCGAAAGCCGCGCTGGATCAGCCGTTCCTGGGTCGCCGGGCCGACGCCGAAAATGAAGCCGACCGGCTTTTCGGCGAGCATGGCGCGGGCCTCGTCCTGATCGAGCGCCGCAAAGCCGCGCGGCTTGTCCAGATCGGAGGCGATCTTGGCGAGGAACTTGTTGCAGGACAGACCGACCGAAACCGTGATCCCGATGTCGCGCTCGACGTCGCGGGCGAAGCGCGCCAACACTTTTGCCGGGATCATGCCGTGCACGCGCTCGGTGCCGGCAAGATCCAGAAATGCCTCGTCGATCGACAGCGGCTCGACCAGCGGCGTCAGCGCCTGCATGGCATGGCGCACCTCGCGGCCGACCCGGACATATTTCGCCATGTCCGGCCGGATCACGATCGCGGACGGGCACAGCGCCAGCGCCTTGAACATCGGCATCGCCGAGCGTACGCCAAAAGTCCGCGAGACGTAGCAGGCCGCCGACACCACGCCGCGCTTGCCGCCGCCGATGATGACGGGCTTGTCGGCGATTTCCGGATTGTCGCGCTTCTCGACGGTCGCGTAGAACGCGTCGCAATCGATGTGGGCGAGCGTGAGCGAGGGCAGGGCCGGGTGGCGGACGAGGCGAGGGGAGCCGCATGCGCCGCATCGCCTGGCCGTAATGTCGAGATCGCCGAGGCAATCCCGGCAAAAGCAGGTTGGCCGGGCAAGCTCTGGCGCGGCAGCGCTCACGGCACGTCGCGCTCCCATTGCGGGTCGCCGAGCATCTGGCGCGCCGCGGCGATGTTAGTGGGATGAAGCTGCGAGGCGCTGGCGAACGCCTTCACGGTTGCGTCATCGCGCATCACGAAATCGAGCACCGACCCGAGAAAATGCGGGTCGGCCGCGGCGTTGCGGAGCGTCTCCGGGCCAATTCCGCTTTCGGCCAGAAACTGCCCCAGCCGTTCCGGGTCGCCCGCGATGAAAGCGAGCGCCTGAACTGCAACGATTTCAGCCACTTCCCGGGGGTTTTGAACAGCCTTTTTCAACGGCAATATTTGCCTTTCGCTAACTTATGGTCTCTATTTTGGAAGCATCATGCCCGAGTCTGCGCAACCTGTTCAAGCAAGTGGAAACCACTTCGCATAAAGATGCCACCCGGGCTTAACGGCTTAGAGCGAATCTGGCGCTAGTTTGATTTCACTTTTCGACACGCCCGGCGGCGGCGCTTGATGTGCCGTATCGCGGGGCCTGTCTCTTGGGAATTGGGAGGGACGGATGGCAAAAACCGTCCTGATCGTGGAGGACAACGAGCTCAATATGAAGCTCTTTCGCGATCTCTTGGAAGCGCATGGCTATCAGACCTCGGGCACCTCCAATGGTTTCGAGGCGCTCGATCTCGTGCGCAAGCTTCGTCCCGATCTCGTGTTGATGGATATCCAGCTGCCGCAGGTTTCCGGCCTCGAAGTGACGCGCTGGATCAAGGACGATCCGGAACTGCGCACAATTCCGGTGGTCGCGGTGACGGCCTTCGCGATGAAGGGCGACGAGGAACGCATCCGCGAGGGCGGCTGCGAGGCGTATTTGTCGAAGCCGATCTCGGTCGGCAAATTCATTGAAACCGTTCGACGATTTATCGGGTAGGGGGAATTTTCGATGTCCGCGCGTATCCTGGTCGTCGATGACGTCCCCGCCAACGTCAAGCTGCTGGAAGCGCGGCTATCGGCCGAATATTTCGATGTCCTGACCGCCTCCAACGGTGCGGAAGCGCTTGCGATCTGCGCGCGCGCCGAATGCGACATCATCCTGCTCGACGTCATGATGCCGGACATGGATGGATTCGAAGTCTGCCGCCGGCTGAAGTCCAACCCGGCGACGCATTTCATTCCGGTGGTCATAGTCACGGCGCTGGATAGCCCGGCGGATCGCGTGCGCGGCCTCGAGGCCGGCGCCGACGATTTCCTGACCAAGCCGGTGTCCGACATCGTGCTGATCGCGCGGGTGCGTTCGCTGACGCGGCTGAAGATGATGACCGACGAACTGCGCATGCGCGCCATCACCTCGCTCGAGATCGGCGTGCAGGCGCCGGAGCGCAGCGCTGTGGCCGATACCGGCAAGGGCGGGCGCATCCTATTGGTCGACGACCGGCCGTCATCCTACGAGCGGCTGGCGCCGGTGCTCTCCACCGAGCACACCGTCGACGTCGAAACCAATCCGGCGGAAGCGGTGTTTCACGCCGCCGAAGGCAATTACGACCTGCTGATCGTCTCGCTCGGCCTCGATAATTTCGACGGCCTGCGGCTGTGCAGCCAGGCACGCTCGCTAGAGCGGACCCGGCAGGTGCCTATTCTCGCGATTGCCGATGCCGACAACAACACCCGGCTGCTGCGTGGCCTCGAAATCGGCGTCAACGATTATCTGCTGCGCCCGGTCGACAAGAACGAGTTGCTGGCGCGCGCGCGCACGCAAATCCGCAAGCGCCGCTACACCGACCATCTGCGCGACAACGTGCAGAACTCCATCGAGATGGCGATCACCGATGCGCTGACCGGCCTGCATAACCGCCGATACATGGAGAGCCATCTCGGTACGCTGGCCGAGCAGGCCGCGAGCCGCGGCAAGCCCCTGGCGCTGATGATGCTCGACATCGATTTTTTCAAGGCGATCAACGATACCTACGGCCACGACGCCGGCGACGATGTGCTGCGCGAATTCGCTGTAAGGGTGCGCAAGTCGATCCGCGGCATCGATCTGGCCTGCCGCTACGGCGGCGAGGAATTCGTCATCGTGATGCCGGAGACCGACTTGCATGTCGCGGGGATGGTGGCGGAGCGGCTGCGGCGCTCGATCGCGGGCGAGCCGTTCGCGGTCAACAAGGGCGCA
>JAQGKJ010000708.1 GCA_028290165.1 Bradyrhizobium sp.
TTTCAATCATCTCCGCCGGATTGCGGAAATCCAGCCGAAACAGGCCCACCAGCTGCGCCCGCATCGAATCAGTGAGATCCTCACCCTGCCAGATCGCGTCGCCGATACGCGTGGCCTCGGAACTTAATCCGACATACCAACTCCATGGCGCGCCATGCAGTTCCGCCAGGGGCTCGATCGCGACGTCGATCGCAAGCAGATGCGCGAGCCAGCGCGTGATGACCTCGCCGAGCGCGGCCAGACCGCGCCGGCCGGCGGTCAGATCGAGCGCCATGTCGAAGCGGTCGCTGCGTTCCCAGTAGCTGCCGGCGGTGGTGTCATCGAGCAGGTCGATTTCGGTCGCCGTCGGCAACCCCAATAACGCGAGCAGCGGCGATCGGGGATGTCGGCCGAACGGCTGTTCCGTCTCTTCGTCGACTGCGACGATCGAAGCTTCCTGCATCAGAAGCTTCTGCGGACGGAAAAACATCTCGGCGGCGCGCAGCATGAAAGCATCGTCGCAATCATCCAATGTGTTGCGCAGGATCGCCTGCACCAACTGGCCGATCAGAAGGTGGGGAAATCTGATATTGCGCCTGACGATGTCGAGATAGGCGGCTTCGAGCGTACGGTGTTTCACAAGATGATCGCGCCAGGCGATCATCATCTGCCAATTTTCGCGGGCGTCAGCGTCAGCGATCGCCGCAAGCTGCGAGGCATCGACCGGGTCCCGTGGGTTTGACAAAAATGCCTGGTGCAGCCCTTGCTCTGCGGCGCACGCCCCCGGCGGCGGCATAAGCTCCGGGCGCGCGAGATAGGCTTTCAGGAATTCGTCGGTAACCAGCAAGTTGCGCGTGGCATCGCGATCGAGCAAATGATGTCCACAGGAGAGCCAGAAGTCGCGCGATGCATTCACCCGCCCGTTCCTTTCTTCAGGCCGGCGAGATCGAGGTGCTCGGATGATTCATCGTCATCGCCAACAACTTCCAGAAATTCGAAAGCACGGGCGTGCCCCGTTCCCTCGCGTGGACGGAGCGCGCGGAACGTCTCGTGGACCGCTCCGTTCTCGTAACTGCGCGCCACCGCAATAACCATGCCAGCCGGATGAATGCAAAGCGAAGCCGCAAAGCCGATCTCCTCCTCCGCCGCCAGCCGTGCGGTGGCAAGATCGGGAGCACCGAAATGCGTGACCAGTTGCATCGCGAGCCTATCGACGGCCGTCCTGCGGTCGGGCTCGCTCGCATCGACAATCTGCGCCAGCGTCGAACGGCCAAGCGACTGCAACCCCAAAAAGCCGGCACGGAATGCCGTGCGCGCCTTGCCCCGCAAACTCGCAGGGTCGCCATGCGCGAACGGGAAAGCGCCGGGCACAGCCCACTCGCCGGGCTCGGCGGCCTTTTCAAAAATAAACGAATCCGACACATCGAGCCGGATGGTGCGCAACAGTTTCACCGGTTCGCTCCTCCGGCGATCGGATCAGGCCGATCAGGCGCCTGACGACAACGGCATCTCAGTTCGCAAGCGAATTTTGGCCGGATGCAACGGATATCCGTTGGCTACTCCAGCCATCGCGCTTTCCAGTGCAAAGAGTATATACTTTCCACGGGTTCCCGGCCAGTTGCCGCCACGGCCGGGACCTGCAGTCCGGCTACAAGAAATTGTGAGAGCGATGGCCGATCCCACCAGGCATCTCCTGATCTGTTCATGCGAAAGCACCATGCCGGTTGACGCCGACGCGGTCCGCCGTGCTTGCCGCGGCGAAACGGGGACGGCGACCCAGCTATGCCGCGCCGAACTCGATCGCTTTCGCGCGATCGCGGCAAAGGACACGCCACTCACGGTCGGATGCACGCAGGAGGCGGCGTTGTTCTCCGAAGTCGCAGCGGAAGGCGGGCGAACAAGTCCGATTCAATTTGCCAATATTCGGGAGGCCGCCGGATGGTCCAGCGAGGCAGCGCAGGCGGGGCCGAAAATGGCAGCGCTGTTGGCGGCTGCGGCCGAGCCGGCGCCACCGGTACCGTCGGTCAAGCTGGAAAGCGGCGGCGTCATATTGATCTGCGGCCGCGATGAAGCTGCCGTCGAAGCCGGCAACCTGCTCAAGGACCACCTTGACGTCACCGTGCTGATCGAACCGCCGGCAGCGATTGTGCCGCCGCGCATCAGCGAGTTTCCGGTGGCGAAGGGCAAAGTCAGAAATGCGAGCGGCCATCTCGGCGCCTTCGAGCTCACGGTCGACGATTTCGCGCAAGCTGCGCCATCTTCGCGCAGCGCATTGGTCTTCGGGCCATCGCGCGATGGTGCAAGGTCGAACTGCGATATCATCCTGGATCTGACCGGCGGCACGGCGTTGTTCCCGTCCGCTGATCTGCGCGACGGCTATCTGCGCGCCGATCCCGGCAATCCGGCCGCGATGCTGCAGGCGGTTCTGCGTGCGCGCGACCTCACCGGCAGTTTTGAGAAACCACGTTACATCGCCTTCGACGCCGCGCTGTGCGCCCATTCACGTTCGCAGCTCACCGGCTGCACGCGTTGCCTCGATCTTTGTCCGACGAGCGCGATCATGCCCGCCGGCGATCATGTGGCGATCGATGCAAATGTGTGCGCAGGCTGCGGGCAATGCGCCGCCGCCTGTCCGACAGGAGCTGCATCCTACGCGCTGCCGCCGGAGGACGCGCTGATGCGCAGGCTGCGCGCGATGCTCCTCGTCTATCGCGAGGCCGGCGGCGAAGGAGCCATCGTGCTGCTGCTTGATGAACCCCACGGCGCACCGCTGATCGATGCGCTGGCCCGCTTCGGCGACGGGCTGCCGGCGCATGTGCTGCCGTTTTCGGTCAACGAGATCACGCAGGTCGGTCTGGAGAGCATCGCTGCCGCCTTCGCCTATGGCGCGGCTGGATTGCGGTTCTTGCTGCGGGCGCGGCCGCGCCACGACCTCTCGGGCCTGATGCGGACGATCGCGCTGGCGGATCCGATCCTGAAAGGACTGGGCTTCGGCGCCGGCCGGATTGCGACCATCGAGACCGATGATCCGGACACTCTTATCGAGGCGTTGCGTGCGATCCCGTCGATGCCGTCGGCACCGCGGCCGGCAAGTTTTCGCCCCGTGGGGCGAAAACGCGACGTGCTGCGGTTTGCGCTCAGCGAGCTTCATCGTGCGGCGCCCGCGCCTGTCGATATCATCGCGCTTCCCGCTGGCGCACCGTTCGGCGCGGTGGAGATCGACGCCGGCGGTTGCACGCTGTGTCTATCCTGCGTGTCGGCGTGTCCGACCGGCGCCTTGCGCGACGATCCGGAACGGCCAATGCTGCGCTTTGTCGAAGATGCCTGCGTGCAATGCGGACTGTGCGAGGCGACCTGCCCCGAGCATGTCATTACGTTAAAACCCCAGATCGACTTCCGCGCCGCGAGAGCGCCGGCCCGCATCCTCAAGGAAGAAGAACCGTTCTGCTGCATCCGCTGCGGCAAGCCGTTCGGCGTCAGGAGCACGATCGAACGCGTGGTGGCGAAGCTGGAAGGCAAACACTGGATGTATACAGGCTCATCCCGGCGGCTCGACGTCATCAAGATGTGCGACGACTGCCGCGTTGCTTTCGTTGCGGAAGAAGGCTTTGAGCCTTACGGCGCGCAGAGCCAGACCGTCCGCACGACGGACGATTATCTGCGCGAGCGCGAGGCGCAAAAGAGCGCCGATCGGACCAAGAACTAGATTGCCGGCACTTTAAACCTGTACCAAACCTGCCCTCGAATGTTTGCCGATCATCCCGGCACCACCGGGAACTTCTCCTTGTGGAAGGCCGCCAGCGTCTGTGGATCCAGCCTCAGGTGGGCCTGCACCAGTTCAGGCGGTGTCAGCGCCAGCCACTGGTTCAGCGAGACGTCGGCGTAGTAGTTTCTCTTGAAGACCTCGAGGAAGCGCAGCGGCGTCGTGCCGGTGTTTTCGATGTAATGCCCCATCGCGAACGGCACATAGCCGACATCGCCGGCCATGAAATCGAAGGTCCGCGCCTGGCCTGACGCCGCGAACACGCCCATGCGCGCCTGACCCTCGATGTAATACTGCCATTCATTGATGTTGGGATGCCAGTGCAGCTCGCGCATGCCGCCCGGCTCAACCTCCACCAGCGCCGCCGAGATCGTTTTCGAAGCCGGGAACACGCTGGTATCAGTGATCCGCACCGTGCCGCTCTTGGTCTTGATCGGCTGCTGCGCCAGCATTTTGTGGCTGAAGGTTGGTGACGCCGCGACTGCCCCGACGGTTCTGTCGGAGGCAAGCGGCCCCGGCACCGGCGCCGGGAAAATATACAGTTTGCTCGGATCGGGAACGTTAGCGAAGGATGACCCGGAAACCCCGAAGTTCTTGGACAGCACCTCCTTCGGCGTATGCTTGAACCAGTCGCTCAGCAGGAAGGTATTGTCTTCGTCGAAGTCGCCATCATCGAACACCAAAAGGAATTCGCAGCCGTCGGGATTAAGACCCTGGATCGAATGCGGAACGCCCGACGGGAAATACCAGAGATCGCCGACACCGACGTCATCGACGAAGTTGTGTCCCTGAGGGTCGATCGCTGTGATGCGAGCGGTGCCGTACAGCATATAGGCCCATTCGGCCGCCTTGTGCCAATGCAGTTCACGAACGCCGCCGGCGTTCAGGCGCATGTTCACGCCGGCGATGTCTTTGGAAATACCGAGTTCTCGCTGCGTGACCTGGCGAGTCCAGCCCCCGGGTTCGAGCCGCATATGCGCGTCGGCAAATGAGAAACGCAGATTGGGCAGCGTGCCGTGATCGGTGGAGGGTGGCGAAAGCAGATCGGGATTCTGCCGGTCCCGGGTGAGGTTGCGCGGACCGGGATCGGTGCCGCCCTCTCCGGGGCGGACGGGTTGCGGTTCACCAGTTTCTGCGCCGGCAGTTGCCGCCGCCGCAAAAAGGCCGCCGGCCGCGGTCGCCGCCAATATCGTACGTCGCGTGACATCATCCATAACAGTCGCTCCCTTCTCGCCGATCCCTCCAGATCCGCGACGAAAAATGAAAAATATTGTGGTGATGCGTTAGGCAGGTCGCGCGTGTCGCAAGTCAATGAACTGTCCGGTCAACCCTCCCTCACTCTGCGGCTCTCACTGATGCCTGTCGGTCCTGGTTTGCCAGTTGTTGGGCAAGCCAGAGATCGTGATGTTCTTTCGCCCAGTTGAGATCGACCTCCCCGGTACCCATGGCCTCGAACGCGCCCTCCATGCCGAGCGTGCCGATATAGATGTGGGCCAGGATCAGGGCGACGAACAGAACGGCTACCACGGCATGAACGACCTGCGCGAGCTGCATCCCGGCGATGTCGGTTCCGAAAAAGGGAAACAGCAGCAGCAATCCGGACAGGGAGACTGCAATGCCGGCAGCAAGCGAAAGCCAATAGACCAGCTTCTCGCCCAAGTTAAAGCGTCCGGAGGGGGCGTGCTTGTTCTTGATGAAACCGCCGCCTTGCTTGATCCATTCGAGATCTACCTTCTCGAACAGATTGTCCCGGAAGAAGATCACGACGATGAGGAGGAGGCCGGCCATGAACGCGAAGCTGGTGAAATCGTGCACGTATTTTGCCGCTTGCGAGACGTCGGCGAACGCGTCCGGGCCGATCAGCGGCAACAGCAGGATCTTGCCGAAGGTGATGTTGAGGCCGGTCAGGCCGAGAACGACGAACGAGACCGCCGTCAGCCAATGCGAAAATCTCTCAAAGGCCTTGAAGCGGAGGATTTTCTGTCCCGAACGCCCCTCGGCGATCCGGATCTTTCCCACAATCACGTAGGCCAACGCTAGTAACGCAAGGGTGCCGAGTATCACGACCGCGCCGCCCCGATGCAGCAGCACCTCGTGGAAATAGTCCCAGGTTCGTCCGGCGGGCTGGATCAGCACGGCGGCCTTTGAATCGGGAATGATGATGCGACCCTCGACGCGGGGAGCCTGCTTCAGCAGCGTCTGTTCGTCGACGACGCTCGCGGTCGGATTAGGGGCGCCATCCGGGTTGAGTTTTTGGGCGTGCGCGGGAAGTGTCGCGGCCATCGACAGCAGCGCGACGGTGACGATAAGAACGCGAATGCGCACAGGAAGCGTCATGACGATCAACCTCTCCCCCCATTTCCACGTGACTTGCCCATGTCAGCCACGGCGCGGCTCAAACCTCGACCCCCTCGCGGTAAGCGGTCATCCAGCCCCAGGCGCCGGAGCCATAGCCGCGCTTCAACACCCGTTCCCGGTAGATCTGGGCAATGATGTCGCCGTCGCCTGCCAGCAACGACTTGGTCGAACACATCTCGGCGCACAGCGGCAGCTTGCCCTGGCCGAACCGGTCCGAACCGTATTTTGCAAATTCCTCGGCGCTGCCCGGCGCCTCCGGCCCGCCGCCGCCGGCGCAATAGGTGCATTTGTCCATCTTGCCGCGCGAGCCGAAATTGCCGACCTGCGGATATTGCGGCGCGCCGAACGGACAGGCGTAGAAACAGTAGCCGCAGCCGATGCACAGATCCTTCGAATGCAGCACGATACCGTCTTCGGTCGGGTAGATGCAGGTCACGGGGCAAACCGCCGCACAGGGCGCATCGGTACAATGCATGCAGGCCATCGATACCGAACGCTCGCCGGGCTTGCCGTCATTGATGGTGACGACGCGACGCCGGTTGATGCCCCAGGGCACCTCGTTCTCGTTCTTGCAGGCGGTGACGCAGGCGTTGCAGTCAATGCAGCGGTCCGCGTCGCAAAGAAATTTCATGCGCGCCATCGCTTCCGCCCTTTCACGCCGCCCTGATCTGACAAAGAGTAGCCTTCGGCTCCTGCATGCCGGTCGCAGGATCGTAGCCGTAGGTCGTGAGCGTGTTCACGCTCTCGCCGAGCACGATCGGATCGGCGCCTTTCGGATATTTAGAGCGGAGATCGGCGCCTTCATACCAGCCGGCGAAATGATACGGCATCCAGGCAAGGCCCTTGCCGACCCGCTCGGTCACGAGCGCCTTCATGCGGGTCTGTGAACTGTTCTCCGGGCCCGTCACCCAGACCCAATCGCCGTCCTTGATGCCGCGCGCGGCCGCATCCGCCGGATTGATTTCGACATACATGTGCTGCTTCAACTCGGCGAGCCATTTGTTCGAGCGGGTTTCCTCGCCGCCGCCTTCATATTCCACAAGCCTGCCGGAACTCAGGATCAAGGGAAACTGTTTGGCGATGCCGCGATCAACGGCAGCCTTTTGGACGGAAAAGCCGATATTCGGCATGCGGAACTGCCGCGCATCCGGCAGGGTCGGATAGTCAGCGACGAGGTCCGGACGTGGGGTAAAGATCGGCTCACGATGGGTGGGAATTGGGTCGGGCAGATTCCAGGCGATCATGCGCGCCTTGGCGTTGCCATAGGGCGAACAGCCATGCTCGATCGCCACGCGTTGGATTCCCCCCGAGAGGTCGAGCGACCACGACACCAGATCGGGATTGGCGGAATTGACGCGCTGGATGATTTCCATTTCCTGCGGCGTGAGGTCCTTGTCCCAGCCGAGTTTCTTGAGCACGCCCAGGGTAAACTCGGGATAGCCGTCCTTGATTTCGGAGCCGGCCGAATAGGAGCCTTCGGCGAGAAGGTTGTCGTGCTCCTCCTTTTCGACCTCCTGCCCGTTTTCCATCACCTTGCGTTTGACGATGCGTTCGACGCCGAACCGGGCGCGGAACGTGCCGCCGCCCTCCTTCACCGGCAGACTGGTGTCGTAAAGGATCGGCGAACCCGGATGCCTGAACTCCGGTGTTCCCCAGCACGGCCACGGCAGGCCGTAATAATCGCCGCCGACCTCCGGATCGTCCTTCGGCGCCCGCAGGGTGACGAGGTCGAACTTGGCCTGGTTCTTCATGTGGGCCTTGAGCCGTTCGGGAGATTGCCCGCAATAGCCGGTCGACCAGCCGCCGCGATTGATCTCCCGCAGGATATCTTCCGCCGACACCGCGTTGTTCTCTACCTTGATATTCTTGAACATCTTGTCGGCGAAGCCGAACTTGCGCGCGAACAGGTACATCGTGTCGTAATCGTTCTTCGATTCGAACACCGGATCCACGATCTTCTCGCCCCACTGCAGCGAGCGGTTCGAGGCGGTACGCGAGCCATCCATCTCGAAACTGGTACAAGCAGGCAAAAGATAGACGCCGTCCTTGCGCTCCGAGAGCACCGACCACGCGGTCGGATAGGGATCGCAGACCACCAGCAACTCGAGCTTCTCGATGCCGCGCTTGGCCTCCGGCATTCGGGTGATCGTGTTGACGCCATGCCCCATGATGAACATCGCCTGCACGTTGTCAGGCTGGCTGACCTGGTCCTTCGGCAGCAACGTGGCATCGAACCAGCGTGTGCTCGGAATGCCCGGGGTTTCCATCAGCGTCTTGCTCGGGAAGCGGGACTTCATCCAGTCGTAATCGACTTCCCACACCCGGCACCAATGCCGCCAGGCATCTTCGGCAAGGCCGTAATAGAGCGGCAGCGTCGTCACATCGAGGCCGAGATCGGTGGCGCCCTGCACATTGGTGTGACCGCGGAATATGTTGGCGCCCCCGCCGGGCATTCCGACGTTGCCGGTGGCCAGCAGCAGGATGCAACTGGCACGGACGTTGGCCGTGCCGGTCGAGAACTGGGTCTGTCCCATCGCCCAGATCAACGTCGCCGGCTTTTGCTTGGCGAAGATTTCGGCGACATGCTTGACTTGCGCTTCAGGCAGACCGGTGACGCGTTCGACCTCGTGAGGCGTCCACTTCGCCACTTGTTTTCGGATGTCGTCGATGCCGTAGACACGCTGCTGGATGAATTCCTTGTCCTCCCAGCCGTTTTCGAAAATGTGCCAGAGCATCCCGTAGATGGTGGCGATATGCGTGCCCGGACGGACGCGGACATATTCGGTCGCGTGCGCGGCGGTGCGTGTCATCCGCGGATCGACCACGATCATGTTGGCCCGGTTCAGTTCCTTGCCTTCAAGAATATGCTGAAGCGAAACCGGATGCGCCTCCGCCGGGTTGCCGCCCATCAGCAGGATGGTCTTGGCGTTGCGAATGTCATTGTAGCTGTTCGTCATCGCGCCATAGCCCCAGGTATTGGCGACGCCGGTGACGGTAGTGGAGTGGCAGATCCGCGCCTGGTGATCGGAATTATTGGTCCCCCAGAACGCGGCGAACTTGCGGTTGAGGTAGGCGGCCTCGTTGGTGAACTTGGCGGAGCCGAGCCAGTAAACCGAATCCGGACCCGACTTGGCGCGAATCTCCAGGAGCTTGTCGCCGATCTCGTCGACGGCCTTGTCCCAGCTGAGCCGCGTCCATTGGCCGTTTACGAGCTTCACCGGGTAACGCAAGCGGCGCTCGCTCAGTACGTCGTCGCGAACCGCAGCACCCTTGCAGCAATGCGATCCGCGATTGATCGGGCTGTCGTAGTCCGGCTCCTGGCCGATCCAGACGCCGTTTGCGACCTTGGCGATCACCGAACAGCCGACCGAGCAATGGGTGCAGACGTTTTTGCGAGTTGCCACGGCCGCGCCGGGGGGCGGCGGCGGGCCGGCTTCCGCCTCGCGCACCGCGCCGAGCGGCAGATTGCCGAGCGCGGCGAGAGCCCCGGCCGCGAGGCCGGAGCGTTTGAGGAAAGTTCGGCGATCCGGATGACCGCTGGCGTCACTCGCTGGGGCGGAAGCAAATCTTCCCTGACTTCGATGACGTTCCGACTTCCTGATCAGCACGGACGTCTCCCTCACTGAGCCGGATATTTATTGACGCGATAGAAATCTTCGACCTCCGGGGAGTTCGCCTGGTAGCGGGCCTTGCGCTTATCTGTGAGGTCAACGGGTTTAGCGGCCGCCGGCTCCGGCACCAAAGTGCTCGCGGCCGCTGCTCCAGTGCCGGCAACCGCAAAGCGAAGCAGGTCGCGCCGGCGGATAATCGTCTTGAGGCGATCCTTCATGAAGGTCGCGCTCCCAAATCAGGTTGTGGCCAAACTGCGCCCACAACCTGGCTTCGATCATCGTCTTGCTTAACCACGCTACTACTCGCAGACCGCCATTTCAACGCCTTCACAAGCACGGTTTCGTGGTTCCGCGCCGGAATTTTGCTTCCCGGAGACACAACCGATGGTGGAAAGACAAATGTCGGAAACCTGACGTACCCGGCACGTTGAAATTCCACCGGTTTGAAAAATTGACGCATCGCAAACTCGAGGGGGTTCTTTTCCGCAACGCTTCCTTGCGAAGTGACTTTCAGGTTGGCCCGTGAACCCGTCAATTAAATATTTTTATAATCAAGCCACGTGAACGCGAGACGACCGCGCCGGTCCGCGGTGCCGAGTGGGATGGAAATACGACCCGCATGACCGGCTCTAGCTAAATTTGCCTGATGTGGACAGCGGTCAAGGCACTCCGCCTCGCCTGCCTTTATCAATCAGGATGACCACGCGGTTGGCGCGAAATATCACTCCGGCAACCCGATTGGCATGAATCTCGTAACTGATCAGGAGACAATCATGAGCAAGCTTATGCACGCCCCCTTGCGATTTTCGGCAGCGCCGGCATCGCGGAGATCGTCGACACCTTGACGGATGTCAGCGGACGCTGCGAACAACTTTAAGCGCGACCCAAATTGAGATTCGTCAATGCACTTAACTCTCCCGTTTGCAATATGGAAGAAGCGATGGTCCCCATTGCTGCCCGCCCCCGGGCGCTTCCTCCCTGACTTGGACCGCCGGTGAAAACCGCGCGGTCCTTTTTTTGCAAACTTTCTTTGCAAATAAGTCCGACTGATCGCAGAGGAAGACTTGGGTAAAATTGCTTTTGTAAACTGAGCAATATTGAACTGCGAGCCGGCAACCGGAAGAACTACTGTTCGGTTACGGCTCGGCTTTCTCGATATGACCGGGCTCGAGAGCGCAGCAGTCACGACCGT
>JAQGKJ010000720.1 GCA_028290165.1 Bradyrhizobium sp.
GATTCGTTGGCCGACAGCGCTAAGTCCGCGCTGACCGTGGGCATGGCCTGCGCCATCGTCGGCTCCATCATCGGCATGATGACGCAGACCGGCGTCGGCACCATCTTCGGCGGCTGGGTGATAGGGTTGGGCGAGAAGAGCCTGTACCTCGCGATGGTCATGACGATGTTTCTCTCGATCCTGCTCGGCACCGGGATCCCGACCATCCCGACCTACTTCATCACCGCCGCATTGGCGGCGCCCGCGCTCGCCAAACTCGGCGTGCCCCTGATCGTCAGCCACATGTTCGCGTTTTATTACGGCATCATGGCCGACCTCTCGCCGCCGGTGGCGCTGGCCGCGCTCGCGGCGGCGCCAATCGCCAAGGAGAACCCCAACAAGATCGGCTGGGAGGCGATGCGCATCGCGCTCGCCGGCTACGTCATTCCGTTCGTCTTTGTCTATTCGCCGGCGCTGATGCTGCAGGCCGGCGATCCGATGGCCGCGCAACTCGGATTCTACGGCGCGGTGGCGCTCGCGACCCTCAAGGCGCTGGTCGCGATCGGCCTGTTCGGTATGGTCGCGATCGGCTTTTTGTTTGCGCCGTTGACATTGCTCGAGCGCGCCGTCGCCTCGGTCGCCGCGCTCTGCCTGCTCGGCGACTTCAGGTTCAGCGACACCCTCGGTTTTGCGCTCACGGCCGCGCTCGTGGTCTGGCAATGGCGGCAGCGTCCGCGCGCCGCGGTGGCGGCGGCTTGAGCCTTTGCCTCGCCTCGGCCGGTGTGGTGAAGACGCTTGCAGTCGTGGCTTTCACGCTGGTCTGGACGCACTCCATCGAGAAAACCGAGTGGCAGGAAGACTGGCGCGTCACGGCGAACCAGTTGGAATTGGTGCAGGCGCGGGTAAAAGGTTCTGGCGCCGGCATGGAGCCGCCGGCCGATGCGCGCCTCGTCGGCGGCTGGTTTCAATGGCAGCCGAAGCGCGCGCCGATGCCGGAAGTGCTGCTCGGCAATTCCGGCGCCGCCGGCGAGTGGCAGCTGTGCTCGGACGGAAATTGCCGGACGCTATCGGAGATCTTTGGGCATCCGGTCGGGGCAAATGTTACGACGATGCGCGCATGCGATGATCCGTAGCCCGGATGTAGCACTTGCGAAATCCGGGAAACCGCAGCAAAGAACCTCGGATTTCGCAATGGCTCCATCCGGGCTACAAGTTGCCTCAACGAGACAAATAATAAACGGGGGAATTCGATGCAACGGCTCAAGGGAAAGACAGCGATGGTGGTCGGCGCCGGTTCGATCGGGCCGGGCTGGGGCAATGGCAAGGCGACCGCGGTGACCTTTGCCCGCGAGGGCGCGCAGGTGTTTTGCGTCGACCGCAATGCCGCGGCCGCGGAAGAGACCGTCAAGATCATCGCATCCGAGGGCGGCAAGGCGACGCCGTTCACATCGGATGTCTCCCGCGCCGCCGATGTCGAGGCCATGGTCGCGGCATGCCTGAAGACTTACGGCCGTATCGACGTTCTCGACAACAATGTCGGCATCGCCGAGATGGGAAGCGTGGTCGATGTCACGGAATCCGAGTGGGACCGCGTGTTCGCGGTCAATCTCAAAAGCGCCTTCCTCGCCATGAAGCACGTCATTCCGGTGATGGCGGGGCAGGGCGGCGGCTCGATCATCAACATTTCGTCGATCGCCTCGATCCGCCACACCGGCGTATCCTACGTCAGCTATGCCACCACCAAGGCCGCGATGAACCAGATGACGCGCACTACGGCGGTCGAATTCGCCCCAAAGCATGTCCGGGTCAACGCCATCCTGCCGGGCCTGATGAAGACGCCGATGGTCGAACATTCCGCCGGGTTGGCGTCGAGCTATGGCGCGGGTGACGTCGAGGCAATGTGGCGCGCCCGCGACGCCCAGGTGCCGATGGGGCACATGGGCGAAGCCTGGGACGTCGCCAACGCGGCGCTGTTTCTCGCCTCCGACGAATCGCGATACGTCACCGGGATCGAACTCGTGGTCGACGGCGGGGTGACGCTGAAGGTAAGTTGATCGACGCAATAAAGTTCGTCCCGGCGAACGCCTTTCCCCCCTCTCCCGCTCTTGCGGGGGAGGGTGGCTTCGCGAAGCGAAGACGGGTGGAGGCTCCCTCAGCAGATTCCCATGCCGAGAGAGCCCCCACCCCAGCCCCCGGCAAGCGCGGGAGAGGGGGCGCAGGCGCCGAAGCAATTTCCCTGTTTGGCAGGGACGAGGTAAGCAACGTCCTGCGCTACGATCGCGGTGCCATGAACAAATCGATGCAACGCTATTTCAAAATCCTGATCCGGAATGCCGCGCTCGCCGCGCTGCTGTGCGCGTCGCTGCCGCACGGCGCGTCCGCGACCGGTGCGGATCCGTCAACCGATCCGCAGGCCGATCCCGCGCCCTGCGTCGCCGCGGCGGCCGGCGCTGACGCCGACAGGATCATCGCCGTTTGCGGCGCGCTGGTCGACAACGAGAAGACCTTGAAAGCCGACCGGATCAAGGCGCTGTTCGCGCGCGCCGGCGCCTACGACCGCAAGGGCATGATCGACCGCGCCATCGGCGACTACGACACGATGCTGCGGCTCGATCCGACGCTGGCCGATGTCTTCAACATCAGAGGCGAACTCTGGCGCCGGAAGGGCGACCGGCCGCGCGCGCTGGCCGACTTTGGCGGGGCGATCAAGCTCAATCCACAGCACGAGGCGGCGCGCGCCAACTACAAGTCGCTGGCCCAGGAGCTGGAGCGACTCGGCGCGCAGATGGCGGTCAACGGCAGACCGAGCTTCAACTGCGCCACCGCCAGACGCGCGGTCGAGAAGGCGATCTGCGCCGATCCCGAGCTCGCCAAGCTCGACCGCGAGATCGATGGTGTGAATATCATGGTGGTTCGCGAGGCAAAAACTCCTCGCGCCGGCCGTGCCTTGCAACGCGAACAGGAGGCTTTTCTTGCCCGCCGCAATACCTCATTCGGCCGGCCCGACTACGATCTGCGCAAGGCCATGAAAGAGCGGTTGCAAAGTCTGGTCGGCGTCGACGGCTATTAGACCGGTACGGCTGCCTTGTTTACGCTTGAAATCATGCCGCTTCGCGTGACAATGGCAAAGGATAAGGCGGATTATCGTCCCTCTTCGTCATGGCCGGGCCTGTCCCGGCCATCCACGTCTGGCTTCCTTGATCGGGTTTAAGGACGTGGATGCCCGGCAGCACAGACAAGTCTACGTAGTCTGCGTAAAGCAGACTACTTGGCCGGGCATGACGACGGAGGAGGTGGCTGCGGGGAGAAGACGCCATGAACATCCAGGACAACAGCCGCTACCATCAGGTCCATGCCCGCTCGCTGGCCGACCCGGAGGGCTTTTGGGGCGAGGCGGCGCGCGAGATCGACTGGATCGAGCCGGCGAAGAAGATCTTCGATCCGGCAATGGGCCT
>JAQGKJ010000728.1 GCA_028290165.1 Bradyrhizobium sp.
CCCGTCGCCGTCGTTGAAGACGTGCAGGGCAAGGTCACCGGCGTCGAGTTCATGGACTATGTCGCTCCCGGAAAAGTCATCAAGCTCGGGCAGGGCGGCGTGGTCGTGCTCGGCTACATGAAATCCTGCTGGCGCGAAACCATTTCGGGAATCGGAACCGTGGTCGTGGGCGCGGAAGAGAGCCTGGTCCACCTAGGCGACGTCAAGGGCGGCAAGGTACAATGCGACTCCAGCCATTCGCAGTTGACCACTCGCGAGGTCGGCGAAAGCGCCGCGACGGTGGTCCGCAGCCTGGACGACAAGCGCTCGGCGTCGCCGCCGCTGACGCTTTACGGCCTGTCGCCGTTTGTAGAGACCACGAATCGTGGAAAGCTGGTGGTGGAACGGCTCGATGTGAAGGGCGAGCGGTATGCGGTGGACCTCACCCCGGCTTCGGTCGTGCGGGGCAAGTTCTACGACTTTGCCAAGACCGGCACGACGCTGAAGCCGGGCGGCACCTATGCGGCAAGCCTGGGGTCGCAGCGAATTGTGTTCGTGGTCGATCGCCAGGCCGAACCCGGCGCGGCCCCGATCATCGGCCGCCGGGTGCGTCTGGAATAGTCGGGCGAGCTTCGGTAGCCTGGCCACCGCCATGGGCAGCGCCCTCAGACGAGATGCCGTCGTGATCCTTCTCGTCGCCTTGGCCTGTGGCCTCGTCTCCAACCTTTCCCCGTTCGGCCTGATCCATGGCTGGTCGATCGACGCTCTCACCGCGCTGCGTTGGCAAGTGTTCGGCGCGCGCTTTGATCCCGCCTCCACCCCGGTCGCCGTGATCGCGATCGATGAGGAGACCTATCAGACACCACCCTTCAAGGGGTCGCCGACGCTGACCTGGACCACCGAAATCGGCCGGGTTCTGAACGCGGTCATCGATGGCGGAGCCAAGGTCGTCGGCTTCGATATCATACTGCCGACGTCGATCGAACTTTCCGAAATTCCCTTTGGCAGTGATTTGCTCGGCGAGCGAATGCGCGGTTTTGATCGGGATTTCCTTCGATCTCTTGCCAAGGGATCTGCCGCAGGCAAGGTGGTGCTGGGCGAGACCCTGCGCGGCGACCGGCCTGCAGCCGGACAACGGATCGCGGTCGGTCAGCAGAAGAACATCCGGGCGCTCAATATATATTCCGATCCCGACGACGTGGTGCGCAGAGTGCCGCTGACGTTCGAGGGTGACGGAAAGAAAATACCATCGATGGCGCTGGAGCTCGCGTCGCGCGCGCTCAACGCCGAACCGGCATGGGGCGAGGACGGGAGCGTGACGCTCGCCGGCTATCGCATTCCAGGCGCGGTGCCGAATACGATGACCCTGAATTTCGAGGGCGGCGCCAACGACGTTCAGACTTTTTCGTTCGCCGATCTGCATGCCTGTGTCGAGCGCAACAATACGGATTTCTTCCAGCGCGAATTTGCGGGCAAGGTCGTCATCATCGGCACGCTGCTTGATTCGGAAGACCGAAAGCTCACGTCAAAGCGTTTTGCGACCGGCTTCGACGGATCGCGGGCGCCGCGCTGCGCGTTGCCGCCGGCGCCGCCGCCCGCCGGGCAATTCAGGCGCAGTTCGATCGCCGGCGTTTATATTCATGCCACCGCCGTCCATAATCTGATGACCCGGGACGCCGTTGTCGAACCTGGCCGCGTGCCGGCGGCGATCATCGCCATCGCCTTCGCCGCGCTGGCTGCGCTCGCGGCGCGCATGCTGGCACCGGGCGCCGCCGCATTTGTCTATCTCGGCATGGTCGCGATCTGGACTTCATGCGCAACACTTGCATTTACACGGTCGCTGGCGTTGCCGCTCAGCGAACCATTTATCGCCGGGCTTGTGTCGATGGCGGCGATCGTCGCATATCGCCTCGTGGTTACCGACAAGGGAGAGCGATTGCTCCGAAAAAGTTTCGCGCTCTATCTCGCGCCGCAGGTCATCGACAAGATGCTGGCGTCGAAAAAGCTGCCGGTGCTGGGCGGCGAAACCCGTGACGTCACGGTGTTCTTTTCGGATCTGGCGGGTTTTTCCTCGATCTCCGAGAAAATGACGCCGGCAGAACTGGTGAGGTTCATGAACGAGTATCTTTCGGCCATGACCGACATTATCGAGAGCAAGGGCGGCTATATCGATAAATATATCGGCGACTCGATCGTGGCGGTGTTCGGTGCGCCGGCCGACGATCGCGATCACGCGAGCAATGCGGCGCGCGCCGCGCTCGGCTGCCGTGCGCGTCTCGACGAACTCAATCAAGGCTCCGCCGCCTTTCAGGGTTTTGAGGTGGCGCACCGTATGGGGCTCAATTCCGGCGAGGCGCTGGTCGGCAACATCGGCTCGCGGCGCCGCTTCAACTATTCGGTGATGAGCGACGCGGTGAACGTCGCCTCAAGGCTCGAGGGTGCCAACAAGTATTACGACACCACGATCGCCGCCTCGGAGATGACGGTCGCGCGGACGGGATTCGCGTTCGCATGGCGCGAACTTGATGCCATCCGGGTGCTGGGGCGCTCCGCCCCGGTCAAGATCTACGAGCTGCTTGCGGAAGCGGGGCAGGAGACGCCCCAGCAGGCCGCGGCGGCCGCCGCCTATGCCGAGGGTCTCGTGCATTGGCGGATCCGCGAATTCGACGCCGCGGCAAGATGCTTTGAATCCGTCGCCGAATTCGACCAGCCATCCGCTCTGTTTCTCAAGCGGGCGAACGCCTTGAGAAGCCATCCGCCGGGTCCGGATTGGGAGCCGGTCAGTACATTGGAAGCCAAATAGGCGCGCGCGGGACCGTCGGCGGCTTTAGCGTCGCCGTGGATTGATTGTTGAAATTGTGCCGCGGCTATCTATGCTTGCCGACAGAGGCATGGCGATGTGGTGGTTCAAGCGGGGCAAGCGCAAGGAAATCTGGGACGAAGAAATCCAGTGGCCGATTGGCGACATTGAAGCAGCCCACAAGATCCGCGACATCTGCCGTTCGGCAGTCGACAGCGCCGAGAAAGTGGGTGGCTTTGCCGGCCGTCCCGATAACAAGAAGAACCAATACGAGGCCGACCGCTACGAGCGCGCCGCCAAGGCCGCGATGGCAATCGCCATCAAGATTTCCGATGACCTGCTGCGGGATTCCTCGGTGCGCCAGATCGTGAATTTGTGCATGAAGGCTGACGACTTGAAGACGGCGCGGATATTGTTTCGCGCGATTCAGTCCATCTCGATCAGGGAAGATGTGATCAATGAGCACCCGATACTGCGGCTGTGAACGGTTGGCAGAAGCGAGATGAACGTCGTCAGCCCGCAAAATATGAAACTGAAGGTCGATGGCGCGAATGAGGTTTCCGCGCTCCTGCTCCGGCCGCCGGCGGCGCGGGCGTGTTATGTCTTTGCCCATGGCGCCGGCGCGGGGATGACCCATCAATTCATGGAGACGGTCGCGACCGGACTTTGCGAGCGTGCTATCGCGACGTTGCGCTATCAATTCCCCTACATGGAGAAGCGCAGCAGGCGGCCGGATGCGCCGGCTATCGCGCATGCCACGGTGCGGGCCGCCGTGGCGGAAGCTGCGCGATCCTGCCCGGGGCTCGGTCTGATCGCCGGCGGCAAATCGTTCGGCGGCCGCATGACATCGCAAGCGCAAGCCGTTGCGCCGTTGGCCGGCGTCCACAGGCTGGCGTTCCTGGGCTTTCCCCTGCATCCGGCCGGCAAGCCGTCCGACACCAGGGCCAAGCATCTATTTGATGTCCGTGTCCCCATGCTCTTTATCCAGGGCACCCGTGACAAGCTTGCCGAGTCACAACTGCTTGAGCCGCTGGTGAAGCGGCTTGGCAAATACGCGTCGCTCCACCAAGTGCAGGAGGCGGATCATTCCTTCCATGTCTCCGCGCGTTCTGGCAGGAATGATCGCGATGCCATGAGCGAAGTCATAAATACGTTATCGGCCTGGATTGGCGCGACGGCAGGGTAACGGCGACACTCGCCGGTTCCCCCGACGGAAAAGAAAACAACTTGCGGGCGCACTGCTGCCCCAACCGCGCCATAGCGTCAATCGTAATCAGCCCGGGGGATAGTTATCTTCAATCGACAAAGGGCAGGAATGTGGACGTAAAAGCAGCGACGCCCGCCGATCCGCGGTTTGGTGAGGTGATCACCACCGAACAGCAATTAAGGAAAATCGTCGGACCCGCGAACCGGTGGTTCACCAGCAAGATACTGCACAGGCTCGATCGCAGTTGCCGGAAGTTCATCGCGGCATCGCCCTTCGTCGTGGTTGGCTCGACCAATCCGCTTGGCATGGTCGATCTCTCGCCCAAGGGAGATCGCGCGGGATTCGTAAGGTCGCTCGATGACGAGACCCTTGCGATCCCGGATCGCCGCGGCAACCGCCGCGTCGACACCTTCCACAACGTGCTGCAGAATCCGGGTGTCGGCCTGATCTTCTTTATTCCCGGGCAGCGCGAGACGCTTCGCGTGACCGGCCGGGCCCTGATCGTGCGCGATCACGGCCTGCGCAGCACCATGATCGACAATGGCCGTATGCCCGATCTCGCGATGGTCGTCATCGTCGAGCAGGCATTCTTCCATTGCGGCAAGTGCATCACGCGCTCCAATCTCTGGGATTACGAAGGCCATCGGGAGCGGGCGGACGCATTTTCCTCCGCCGCCGCGCCTGCTTGATAGATGTACCGTCCTTCGAGAAGCCGATTACGACAGCCGCTTTGTGATGATCATGGGCAGGCCGTTCGCCGGTCGCAGCGTTACCCTTAACATCGGCCATACCGGGTGCCCCGGCCGCAGCTGAAAGCGGGAGTGTTTCATGATGACGGCCAATACCAGCGTCGCCTCCTGAAGCGCGAAAGTGGAGCCGATGCATTTGCGCGCTCCGGCGCCAAAGGGAAGATAGGCAAATCGATCGATCGTCGCGCGCGCATCGCCGAGAAAGCGCCGAGGGTCGAACGCGTCAGGGCAGTCCCACAGCAGGCGATGCCGCTGCAGCACATAGGGCGAAATGACGATCAGCGATCCCGGCCTCGCTCGCTCGCCGTTCAAGTCGTCGCCAGCGAGCGCGACGCGGCTGATCGCGGCGATCGGCGGATAGAGACGGATCGTCTCCTCGATGACGGCACGCGTTTCGACCAGACGATCGGCAATGCCGGGCGCAGATCCGGTGAGTTCGCGGTCGACTTCGGCCTCCACCCGCTCGCGCCATTCCGGCGACTGCGAAAGCAGGAACATGGTCCAGCTCAGAGTATTCGCCGTGGTTTCGTGACCGGCCGCGATGAAGGTCAGGATGTTGGAGCGCACCTCGCCTTCGCTAAGACGATCTTCGCTTGCCGTATCGAGGGCCTGCAGCAGATGGGTCAGAAGGTCGCTCGGAGCGCTATCGGGCTGCTCGGCCAGGATTCGCCGGCGGGCGGATATCACCCGGTCGACTTCCGTCTCGAAGAATCTCAGCGTCGAGCGTACCCGGAACCGGCTGAGCCGCGGCACAAAGTCAGGCACGCCGAGAACGTCGAGCGGACTGATCTTGCCGATCGTATTGAAATACGTCGTCATCGCGAGGCGGATCGCCTCGGCGTCCGATCCGAAGCCGTCCGAGAAGATGGTGCGCTCGACGACATCCAGCGTGACCTTGGCCATCTCGGCGGCTACGTCGATGGTCGCGCAGTCTCCATGACCAGACCACCGCTCGACCAGGGCCTCGGCGGCCTCCATCATCGCGGCTGTAAAATCCATCACCGTCCTGCGCGCAAACATCGGGGCGATAATCCGTCGCTGCAGACGCCACTGCTCGCCCTCGGCGCTCAACAGGCCGTCACTCAAACCCGCCGACAGGACCCGGCGCTGCAGCCGTTCCTTTTGGTAATTTGTGGCATTCTCCAAGAGAACGTGGCGGATGGCGCCGGGTTCGTGAACCAGCAGCGTGTGCCCGATCGGCAATCCGCCCGCCACGATCGGTTGTTCGAAGTGCTGCGTGGCCCAGCATTCGAGCGGGTTACGCTTCAACGTGCGGAGAAGTGCGATCGGCGGCAGCGGGCGCGCTTGCGGCCTCGGCGCGGGCGGACAGTACGCGCGTTCGACGGCTGACCGGTCGCTGTGTTCGATGACGTCGAGCATAGCAGCGATCCCGTCTGTCGCCCGAGTATAAGGCTAAAACGCAGGTTCCATTGCTCTGGTTCCCCCTCGATACCTGCGCTCCCCGGAGGAATCCAGTCCTTTTGGGCTGGGTTTGTTGACAGCTGTCATAGAAGGGCAGCGCAATCTTGCCGGTTGGCCAATTACTACGTACGCTGCCGGACAATCAGAATGAACGGGAGCTCGACGCCCATGAAGCCCTTCCGCGTCCTATCTCAGGTGTGGCTGCTGCTGGCACTCGCGGTCCCGGCCTGGGCGGGTACCGCCCGCATCTATGTCACCAACAGCGCCGGCGACAGCATCCATGTCATCGATCCCGCGACCAATAAGGTGGTTCAGCAGATCAGGGGTGTCGAGGGTGCGCACGGGATCGCGTTCTCTCCCGACGGCGCCAGGGTCTATGTCAGCGATGAAGTCGATTCGACGCTCGATGTGTTCGACCGCAAGACCGGTAAACTGATCAAGAAGGTGGCGCTGAGCGAGCATCCCAACAATATCGCGGCGGCGAAAGACGGCCGCATCGTGGTCGGCATCGCCCGCGAGCCGGCGGCGCTCGATATCATCGATCCCGCAACCCTGACGCGGACCAAAAGCGTGCCGGTAAACGGCAGGCTGCATAATGTCTATGTGACACCTGACAGCAAATACGCCGTCACCGGTTCGATCCGCACCGGAATTGTCACCGTCATCGATCTCGCGACGGAGCAGCCGGCGTGGGAGGTCAAGCTCGACAAGGGCATTCGCCCGATGGCGATCGAAGCGGGCCCGGATGGCGCGACCAGGCGGATCTTCGTGCAATTGTCCGACTTCAACGGATTCGCCGTTATTGATTTTGCCGCGCGCAAGGAAGTGGCGCGGATCCAGCTGCCGGCGGCCAAGGGCGAGTTCGAGACCGACGGCGATCGCGCCACGGCGCCGTCGCACGGCATCGGCGTCGCCCCCGACGGCAAGACCCTGTGGGTGACCAGCATCCCTAATAACGCGGTTTATGTCTATTCGCTGGCCGACCTCTCGCTTTCAGGGGAGGTCGCGCTTCCGTCACTGAAGCTTCGGGAGCACGGCTTGATTTCGGCGGTCGCCAATTGGGTTACGTTCACGCCTGACAGCAAGACGGTCTATATTTCCAACGCCGGCCTGCGCTCGGTCTCGGCGATCGACACCCAATCGAGGAAGCTGATCGCCGTGATCCCGGTCGGCGAGGTGCCCAAGCGCATCAACACGCTGGTGATCCCGGATGGTCCGGGCTCGGCCGCTATTTCCCGGGAGAAGCGAGCGTCGCTCCATTGACCCAGGCGGCCAGCGCGCGCCAGGCGGGATCGCGCTTCGAGGCAAATTGCCGTCCGCCGGAGTGAAACACGTCGCCGCCGCCTTCGGGAGCCAGCGGATGCAGCAGCAGCCGGCTGGTATCGGGATCGCCGGGGTTGACGAGAATCGAGACCACCTCGAAATTGTGGCGCGATTGTTCCTCGGTCCAGTCGTGGGCTCCCGCGGCGAGTCGCTCCAGACGGAACGCGTTGTTGCTCTCGACGTGGCAGGCATAGCAGCGGGCGTGGTCGGGCCGTTTGGTCAGAAACACCGGCTCGACGCGATTTTTGAAAAATTCGTAGTCGAGCTTCGGCGCGACCGGCGGCGCGG
>JAQGKJ010000745.1 GCA_028290165.1 Bradyrhizobium sp.
TCAGGACCCAGCGGCCGATCGGAACGATCAATCCGGTTTCCTCGGCGAGCGGGATGAACTGCATCGGCGGCAACACGCCGAGCTCGGGATGGGTCCAGCGCAATAGCGCCTCGACGCCGGTAATTTGCCCCGTCGCCATATCCACCTTCGGCTGATAATGCAGCGTGAACTGATCGCGTTCCAGCGCGTGGCGCAGCGCTGTTTCCAGCGTCAGGCGCTCGATCGACTGGGTCTTGATTTGCTTAGTGAAGAAACGGAAGCCGTTCTTGCCGTCTTCCTTGGCGAGGTACATCGCTATGTCGGCGTTCTTGGTCAGCGCCTGCACGTCGGTGCCATCGGAAGGATACATCGCGATGCCGATGCTGGCCGTGGTGTGGCACTCGTGGCCGGTCAATTGCAAAGGCTGGCTGAGAACCAACAAAAGGTTGCGGGCGATGGACTCGACGTCATGACGCTCCGCGGTTTCCTCCAGAATGACCACAAATTCGTCGCCGCCCAGCCGCGCCACCACGTCGCTTGAACGCAAGGTGTTACGCAGCCTGCTGGCGATTTCCAGCAGCAGGAGATCGCCGGCGTCATGCCCCAGCGAATCGTTGATGATCTTGAACCTGTCGAGATCGATGAACAGCACCGCGAATTGCCGCTGGTAGCGGCCCGCGGCCTCGATCGCGTAGCGCAGCAATTCGTTGAAGGTTTCTCGGTTGGGCAGATTGGTCAGGCTGTCATGCGACGCCAGGTATTCGATGCGCTCGTCCGCCTTGGTCTTTTCATCCGCGCGGTCGAAATTCTCGAGCGCGAACGACACGTTGTCAGCCAGGCGTTGCAGGAGTTCCACGAATTCCGGTGTAAACGTGTCTTTTTCGGCCGAGATGAAAACCATGACGCCCACGGCCTGGCCGTGGATCAGCAGCGGAAATGCCGCACCCGACTTTGCCCCGTCACTGCGAATGACGGCGTGGAAAGCACTCCTTTGCTCGTCGGCAAGATAATCGTTGCTGATGCAGGCCTTTTTGGAACGAAACGCGGTCCCGCTGACTCCGCGCCCTTCCGGGAATGCGCCATTGATCGAGAGCTTGACGTTTCGTGTCGTCTCCGCAGTCGGCCCGGCCACCGCCATGATGTCGAGAAAATCGCTCTTGGGACTGGCCAGACCGATGGTGGTCGAGGTGAATTTTCCGCCGTTCGACGCCGCCACGCACACCAGTTCGAACAATTCCGCCCGGGTCTTGGCCCGCATGATCGCTTCGTTGGTGGCGCTCAGCGCCGCGAACATCCGCGTCAACCGTTCTTTCTGTTCCTCGGTCTTCGCCTTCTCCTCCGCCCGATCGAAATTATCGAGCGCGAACGAAACGTTTTCGGCAAGCCTCGCCAGAAGCTCCACCAAATCACCGGTAAATGCGCCTTCGTCCGGAGAAAGAAACAGAAGCACGCCGATGACCTTGTTGCCGTCTTTCAGCAGGGGAAAACTCGCGCCGGATCGCGTTCCGTCTTGCCTTGCAAGGGCGTGCCAATAAGCGGCTCGCGGGTCGGCCAGGAAATCATTCATGATGCAGGGCTCGCGGGTCCGGAACGAGGTTCCGGTCAAACCCCGTCCCTCCGGGTCCGCGGCGGAGATGGAGAAGCGGCGGGTTTTCATGCGTTCGTAATTCAGGCCCTTGGTCGCGGCAATTCTCAGAAACTCCTCGCCGGGCTCTGCAAGCGCAATGGTTGCGGAGGTGAACACTCCTCCCAGCACCGCCGCCTGGCACACCAGTTCGAACAGCTGTGTCCGCGTCTTGACCCGCATGATCGCTTCGTTGGTCGCGCTGAGGGCCTCGAACATCCCGACCAGACGATTCTTCTGTTTCTCGGCTTTGGCCTTTTCGTCGGCGCGATCGAAGTTTTCCAGGGCAAACGCGACATTCTCGGCGAGGCGCTGCAAGAGTTCGACAAACTCCGGCGTGAACGTTCCTTTCTCCAGCGAGTTGAAGATGATCACTCCCTCGGCGCGGTCGCCATTGAGCAAGGGTAGCGCCGCGGACGACCGTGCACCGCTTCGGCGAGCGCTGTCGTGCCAGCGCCTGGTCCGCTCATCGGCCAGGAAATCGTTGGTGATGCAGGGCCGCCGCGTCCGAAATGCGGTTCCGGTCAGGCCGCGCCCCTCAGGCCGCGAATCCGAAATCGCAAATCTGAGATCCCGCATCTCGTCTGCATTTGGCCCATTCGAGGCGGCGACACGAAGAAAATCGGAATTGGGCTCGGCAAGCGCAATGGTCGTAGAACTGAACTTTGCACCCTGCACCGCTGCCTCGCAGACCAGATCGAACAGCTCGGAGCGCGACTTGGCGCGCACGATCGCTTCATTGGTGGCGCTCAGCGCTGCGAGCATGCGCGCCAGACGCTCCTTTTGTGCTTCTGTCCTGGCCTTCTCGGATGCCCGTTCGAAACTATCGATAGCGACCGAAACGTTCTCCGCGATGCGCGCCATCAGCGCGATGATCTCCCCGTCCGCCGCCCAGGATCTGCTGATGAAGAACATCAACACGCCGACGCTGTTGCCGGCCTTGATCAGCGGCAGCGCGACGCAAGCCACCACCCCGGTCTCGCGTCCCACCTGCTGCCACGGCCGGCCCTGGGCCGAGTTGAGGATATCGTTGTTGATGCAAGGCTTCTGCGTTCGAAAGGCATTGCCGCAAACGCCGGTCCCGTAGACATTGTCCGGATCGATCGAAAACCGCGTCCGCGTGATCAGTTCGACAATTTCACCGGTTCCAGCGACCGGTTTCAACCAGATCGAAGCCGGCTCTGCGAGCAAGACTACCGCGGCAATGGAATTTCCGCTGTGAACGGCGGCATCGCAGATGAGCTGGTAAAGCTCCTGCTCGGTCTTGGCGCGAAGAATGGCTTCGTTTGTCGCACTGATGGCGCCGAACATCCGGTTCAATCTTCGCATCGCGCGCTCGCCGCTCTTGCGCGCAGCCTCACGATCGAAATTTTCAAGTGCATAGGAAATGTTCGCCGACATGCGCTCGAGAAGCGAAACGATCTGCTCGCTCAAGGAACCTGCATCGCGCCGGGTGACGAGCAGCACGCCGACGCTGCGGCCGTTGCAGCTCAGCGGCAACGCCGCCGCAGCGCCGACATGCGCCTTGGATGCCCCCGTTCGCCACGCCAGCGAACGCGCGTCGTTCAGGAAGTCATTGCTGATGATTAGCTTCCGGTCGCGAAAAGCCTGTCCGCAGACCCCTGAACCTTCGGGGGTGCCGGCTGCGACCGAAATATCGATCGCGCGCAGCCGCGCGATGTCTTCACCGAATCCGGCGGCAAACCGCAGCAGCTGGGTCCCCGGTTCCAGCAAAAAGATCGCCGTCGCCAGGAAGTCCCCGCTCGAAAACGCGGCTTCGCAGACCTGCCGGTATAGCTCCTCCGGTGATTTTGCATACAGGATCGCTTCGTTTGTTGCACTCAACGCCGCAAACGTACGCGCGATATTGGTCTCCAAAACCGTCAGCTCCCAAAGGCACAATTATGCCAGCCCAAGGGAGGTTTATGCGGCGGGACGCCTAAGTGGCCGTTATGGGCGCCAATAAGTTCTGATTCAGAGTAAACGTCATACGAATAACGGCGCTTGAAAGCCCAATAAACAAGGTTCCGCTGGCGATTCCAGCCGCCGGCTTGCGATCGATCCGGAAGCGCCGACGGCCCCCATTGCGCTGCGCCCGCGGAAGAATTTGGCCACGAAGCCATTGCCCTCGGGCCAAGGCTTTGAGACCATGCGCCCAAGAGACAACAAGACAAGAAGCAAGACCCGCCCCCGCGCGGGCGTCAGCCGAGGAACCCCATGCCGACAGTCCAGGCCGACCGTCTCACGCGCATCGGCGCGGCGCTGCTCAGGGCTGCCGGCGCGTCGGACGAGGAGGCGCGTGCCGTGGCGGTCGGCTGCGTCAACGCCAACCTCGCCGGCCACGACTCGCACGGGGTGATTGCGATCCCGACCTATATCGATCGCATCAAGGTCGGGCACATCGTTCCCGGCGCGAAATGGACGATCGTGCAGGAGACGCCGACCACGACCGTGATCGACGGCCACTGGGGTTTTGGCTTCCACGTCAACGCCAAGGCAATGGCGCTGACCATCGAGAAAGCGAAAACGGCCAATGTGGCCGCTTGTACGGTGTTTCGGCAAAGCCATGTCGGACGGCTCGCCGCCTATCCGATGATGGCCATGCGCGAAGGCATGATCGGAATTGCCACCGCCGATTCTGGCCGCTCGCCCAAGCATGTCGCGCCGTTCGGCGGCCGCGAAGCGCGGCTCGGCACCAATCCGATTTCGATCGCGGTGCCGTCGGATCTCGAGGCGCCGTTCTATCTGGACATGGCGACGTCGGCGGTCGCGGCCGGAAAGATCCAGCTGGCGGCGGCACGCGGCGAGGAAATCCCGACAGGTTGGATCGTCGACAGCGACGGACGGCAGACCACCGACCCCAAACAATTCCGTAAAGGGGGCGCGCTGCTGCCGCTCGGCGGCACCGAGGGCTACAAGGGAAGCGGCCTCGCCGCCATGGTCGAGGTGCTGTGCGGGCTGCTCACTGGCCTAGGTTTCGGCGTCGAGCCGACGGGCCGGCACAATGACGGATGCTTCATGGCGGTGTTCAACGTCGCTGCGTTTCGGCCATTGAAGGACTTCAAGAGAGAAGTCGCCGAGTTCGCGCGCTATCTCAAGGCAACGCCGCCGTCGGAAGGCTCTACTGGCGTATTTTATCCGGGCGAGGTCGAATATATCCGCGAGCAGCAGCGCAGGATTTCGGGCATTGAGGTCGAAGACGCGACGTGGGAGAAATTGCGCGCGCTGGCCGGCGAATACAGACTTGCCGGCGAGATCGATCTCGCATGACATTCAATTGGCTCCGCACAGGGAGAGCAGCATGACGCGGCAAATGGCGATGGTCGGCTTCCTGCAGGCGCAGAACTGCACCAACCTGCCGAGCTCGTGGCGGCATCCGGAATCGCGCGACGATTCGATGTCGGCAGATTACTACCAGGAGATCGCCCGGATCCTGGAATCCGGCAAATTCCACATGGCGTTCTTCGACGATCGCCTGGCGATGCCGGATCGCTACGGCAACGATCACGCCCACACCGTCGAATACGGCATCCGCTGCGTGAAGATGGACCCGATCGTGGTGCTGACCACGATGGGCATGGTCACCGAGAAGCTCGGCCTCGCATCGACCTGCTCGACCACTTATTACGAGCCGTTCGACGTGGCGCGCCGCTTCGCCACCCTCGACCTGATGACCGGCGGTCGCGCCGCCTGGAATGTCGTCACCTCGGTCAATGACGGCGAGGCCCACAATATGGGAAAGGACGCTCATCTCGATCATGATCTGCGCTACGACCGCGCCGACGAATTCATGGAGGTGGTACTCGGCCACTGGGATTCCTGGGAAGACGGCTCGCTCCTGATCGACAAGAACAGCGGCCGATTTGCCGATCCGACCAAGGTCAAGCGGCTCGACCACAAGGGACCATTTTTCAAGTCGCGCGGGCCCTTCACGGTGCCGCGCTCGCAGCAGGGCCATCCCGTCGTGATCCAGGCCGGCGCCAGCGGCCGCGGCCAGCGCTTTGCCGGGCGATGGGGCGAGGTCATCTTCACCGCAGCGCGCAATCTGGCGAGCGCCAAACAAGGCTATGACGCGATCAGGAACGAAGCCGCGAAAGCCGGCCGCGATCCCGACCAGATGTTCCTCTGCAATCTCATCACGCCCGTCCCCGGCGCAACAAAATCCGAGGCCGAGGACAAGATGGCGCTGATCGAGAAGCTGCCGCTCGAAATCGACGCGCTGTCGCTGCTGGCCGAAGGGCTGAACTTCGATTTTGCCTCCAAAGGCATCGACGAGCCGCTGACGACCGAAGAGCTGCAGGGCATGCAGGGCATGCTCGGCATCCGCGACGGCGTGCTGAGGACTTCAGGCAAGACCAATCCAACGACCCGCGATTTCATCACCTTCTCCGGCCGCGGCCAGACCCAGGACGCCATCGTCGGCGGCCCGAAGGAGATCGCCGACCGGCTGGAGGAGATGTTCGTGGGCCGCGGCTGCGACGGTTTTGTCATTGCGGCCACCTACGTGCCCGGCTCCTACGCCGATTTCGTCCGCCACATCGTGCCCGAATTGCAGCGCCGCGGGCTGTTTCACAGGGATTACACGGGCAAAACCTTGCGCGAGAACCTTGGGCTGCAGCGGCCGGCCGCCGGTGCATGGAAAACCCAGCCGCGCGCCGCGGCAGAATAAAAGGGATTACGCATGCGCTGGCTGAAGTTTACCGCGAACGGACAGACCTTCTGGGGCATCGTCGAAAGCGACCGCGTGATCGCGGTCAGCGGCGATCCCTTCGGCGAATGGCAGCGCACCCACCGCGCGCATGCGCTCGCAGACGTCAAGATCGAGCTGCCGGTGATGCCGCGCACCTTCTACTGCGTCGGCCTCAATTACCTCAAGCATCTCAAGGAAGCCGCCGACAAGCGCGGCGAGGTACCCAACGTTCCCGACCGGCCCGAGATCGGCTATCGCGCGCAAAACGCGCTGATCGCGCACGACGAAGATGTCGTGATCCCGGCGACCGCCACCGAGAAGATCCACTATGAGGGCGAGCTCGTCGTCGTCATCGGCAAAAAGGCAAAGCACCTCGCCGAGCGGGATGCGATGTCTTGCGTGTTCGGCTACACCATCGGCAACGATGTCAGCGAGCGCAGCTGGCAGAAAGCCGATCGCGGGCTATGGCGGGCCAAGAACGCCGACACTTTCAAGCCGATGGGGCCGTGGATCGAGACCGATGTCGATCTCGACAACATGGAAACCATCGTGAAAGTGAACGGCAAGGAGAGCAATCACTTCCACACCAATGACATGATCTTCGGCATCAAGCCGTTCATCGTCGAGCTGACGAAATATTTCACGCTATGGCCGGGCGACGTGATCTGGATGGGCACCGACGGCGCCTCGCCGGACCTCAAGGCGGGCGACGTGGTCGAGATCGAGATCACCGGCATCGGCACCTTGCGCAACCGGTTCGTCGCCGAGACCCCGCCCGGAAAGTCATAGGGCATGGGCCGCCACAGTACCGCGCACCATTTCCTCGAAGCTCTGGTCGATCTCGGCGTGGACTACATCTTTGCCAATCTCGGCACCGACCACGTGTCGCTGATCGAGGAGATGGCGCGCTGGGACAAGGAAGGCCGCAAATATCCCGACGTGATCCTGTGCCCGCACGAGGTGGTCGCCGTCCATATGGCCGGCGGCTATGCGCTGGCGACCGGACGCGGCCAGGCGGTCCTGGTGCATGTCGATGCCGGTACCGCGAACGCCGCGATGGCGATCCAGAACCTGTTTCGCTATCGCCTGCCGGTGATGCTATTCGCCGGACGCGCACCCTATACTTTGCACGGCGAACTACCGGGCTCGCGCGACACCTATGTGCATTTTGTGCAGGATCCGTTCGATATCGCCAGCATCGTCAGGCCCTACGTCAAATGGGAATATTCGCTGCCCTCGGGAATCGTGGTGAAGGAGGCGCTGGCCCGCGCCCATGCGTTCGCGCAGAGCGATCCGCCCGGTCCGGTCTACATGATGCTGCCGCGCGAGACGCTGGCGGAGGAATGGGA
>JAQGKJ010000746.1 GCA_028290165.1 Bradyrhizobium sp.
TTCGGCAAATTCCCCGGGCTGAAGGTGGTGCTGATGGAATCCGGCGTCAGCTGGTTGCCGGCCTTCATGTGGCGCGCCAACAAGACCTGGCGCGGCGTGCGGGTCGAGGTGCCCTGGGTCGAGCGCGAACCGGCCTCGATCATCCGCGACCATATCCGCGTCACCATGCAGCCGTTCGACGGCCCGCCGGATGCGGCAGGCGTTGCCGACGTCATCGAGCAGATCGGCTCCGACAAGATGTTTTTGTTCGCGTCCGATTATCCGCACTGGCAGTTCGACGGCGACGACCCGATGCCGCCGCATATCCCCGCCAGCCTCGTTTCGCGCATGTGCGCCGACAATCCGCTTGAAACCTTTCCGCGGCTGAAGCTCGCCGCCTAGCACGACGGCCTAAGGAGGATCGCATGAGTGATGTCATCGACCGCCCCTTAGCTGAGCAGGAAGCCACCGCAAAGAGCCGCCTGCGGATCATCGACTGCGATATCCATCCAAGCCTGCATTCGCGCGCCGATCTCGATCCGTTCCTGACAAAACGCTGGCAGGAGCATTTGAAAACCTACGGCGATCATTTGCGCACGCCCTATATCGGCACCACGCCCTATCCGCGCTCATCGCCCTTGATCGCGCGCCGCGACGCCTGGCCGCCGACCGGCGGCCCGCCCGGATCCGATCTTGCCTTCATGCGCAAGCAGCACCTCGATCCGTTCGACCTCGAGTTCGGCATCCTGCAGGTGCTCGACCTCTTTATCTTCTCGCAGCAGAACCTCGATTTCGGCGCGGCGATCCAGCGCGCCGTCAACGAGTGGCAGCTCGCGAACTGGACCTATAGGGAACCGCGGCTGAAAGCGTCCATTCTGGTCGGGCAGGACGACACGGAAGCGGCGATCGCCGAGATCGAGCGCTGCTCCAAAATCGGTCAGTATGTGCAGATCAATGTCTCGCCGCGCGCCAACGAGCCGCTCGGACGCCATCGTTACTGGCCGATCTACGCGCGCGCCGAAGAACTCGGCCTGCCGCTTGGCATCCATGTCGGCGGCTATGGCGGCCACGCGCCGACCGGCGGCGGCTGGCCGTCCTATTACGCCGAGGAGCACCAGTCGAATGCGCATACGATGGCGGCAACGCTGACGAGTCTTGTTATCGATGGGGTGCTCGAACGATTCCCGCGCCTGAAAATCGTGTTCATCGAGGGCGGTTTTGGGTGGATCTCCTCGACCATGTGGCGCATGGACCAGCATTTCGAGCGTTTTCGCAGCGAAGTCCCGCACCTCAAGCGCCGTCCGTCGGAATATGTCCGAGAGCACTTCTGGTTCACCACGCAACCGATCGACGAGCCGGACGAAGCAAGATATCTGCGTTCGCTGATCGATTGGGTCGGCGTCGATCGCCTGTTGTTCTCGTCGGATTATCCGCACTGGGATTTCGACGATCCGCGGTTTGCCTTCAGGACCCCGCTGACGGACGTGGAACGGGCGAAAATCTTCAACAGCAACGCCCGCGCGCTCTACAAGCTCTGATTCCAAGTCTTAGGCAAAAATGGCCCGTCACATCGTCGCCCGTACCACGGATATCCCGCCCGGAGGCAACAAGGTGGTCGACGTCGAAGGCCGCGACATCGTCGTGTTCCATGTCAACGGCGAGTTCTTCGCGCTACTCAATCGTTGCCCGCACGCCGGCGCGGCGATCGACAAGGCCGCCTGCGTGGCGCGGCTGACTTCGCCCGAGCCCGGCGTCTATCAGCGCTCGCGGGTCGGCGAGCTTCTGCGCTGCGCCTGGCACGGCTGGGAATTCGACATCCGCAACGGCCAATCCTGGTTCGATCCCAACCGGGTGAAGGTCAGGACCTATCGCGTCGTGATCGAGGACGGCGAAACGCTGGCCAAGGGGCCTTACGTGGCGGAGACGTTTCCGGTGCATGTCGAGGACAGTTATGTGGTTGTCGAGATCAACAGTTAGGGCTGAAAGTTATGACGAAACTTGTCATGCCCGGGCTTGACCCGGGCATCCACGTCTTAGGAACGTTGTAGCAGGAAAGACGTGGATGGCCGGCCATAGGCGAGCGGAAGCGACGCCGTCCTTCGGACGGCTATGCCCGGCCATGACGAAAAAAACGCGTACTTGCGCGTCTGGAAGGATGAAGGCTGCTCACTCTCCCCGCTCAAAGCGCAAACCAATCCCCGCCTACCGGGCGCGCACGCGAGCCGGCTCGGGCGCGCCAGCGTCCATCTCCGCGCGCCTTTCGGCGACGGCATGATGAAACAGTTCGAGCACGAGGCCAAAGGCCGCCACGTCTTCTTCTTCGATGGCGCCGTCATCGTAGCATTCGAGCGTTTCGCGGATGATGGCATCGACCTCGCGCTGCATGGCCAGCAATTCCTCGACCGATTCAGCTGTGCGCACCTTCGAAATCATGGCCAGGATTGCGCCGCGATGTATGGTGTTTTCTTCCCTTTCGTCTCGCTTCAGAAAGTGACGCAACCACGCCCAAGCCGAACCAAGCCCTGAAAGAAGGAGGAGGGCGAACCAGAAGTAATCGCCATACCTGTCAAGAAACGTGCGTTCGTTGCCGTCGATGTAGGCCGCGGCTCCGCGATGGACCGGCAACTCGGCATCCTTGTCGGTGTCCGGCTTTTTGATGTGTGCGGCACCCGGCGCTTGTTTGGCAACCTCGTGACGAACCGTAAACAGTTGCCGGGCCAACGCGGCCACTGTCGTTTCAGACAAGGCCTTGCGCGCGACGATCACATGATTGACGCTGACCGTCTCGATCTTGTCGTCCGGCCAGGCTGGCTTGGCATTGAAGATGCTACCCGGAATTTCCTCGGATTCGTAAAGCGGGTGTTTTTGGGCAATCGCTTCCGATACATCAATCGGCAGAAATTTCGGCTCACCTCTGCTGCGCGCGGTCGCAGCGAGGGCATCAGTGGTGATCTTGCTGTCGAGCGGGCCCACCGCCATGAACGCATCAAGGTTCGGCTCCCGCGCGAGCTCTTCGATCTGGTTGGTGCCAAACTGCGTGACCGCAACCTTGCCGGGATCGACGCCGGATTCGGTCAGGATCACGCGCAGCAATGCCACATTCGCCGGCGTTTTGCCGATCACGCCAACCCGATGGTCGGCAAGATCGTCGATCGTCTTGATTTTCGGTGTCGGTTGTCGCCTGGAGCCCTTGCCCGGCAGGCCGGAGGGCGACCACAGCACCACGAAGTTCTGCCGGACGATGGCGACGGTCTCGGCGTCGCGCGGCATTTCCAGATCGGCGCGGCCGACTGCAAGATCGGCTTTCGCAGACCCGAGAAGAGCGAGGCTTTCCACCGCTCCGTCGGTCGTTATCGGAGACAGCCTGACGGCACTGCGGTCGCGGGCGAAGGCTTCGGCCATTGCCTGGATCAGCTTTTGGTCGTCGCTTCCCGGCGGCCCGACGGCAATCCGAAGCGTGACCGGCCGCAACGCGAAATACAGCGTGCCGGCGGCCGCGCAGAAAAGCAGTAATCCAGCCGCCAGCACCAGCAACGAAAAGTTACGCCTTTTCCGGCGCCGGCGAGACACATCTCTGGTTTCGCCGGGGTGGTCTGATGAGGACATCGCTGCAGCCAGGTTCGAGAAGGAAGCTCCGGATCCAAGGATACCACGCTTCCCGGCCCGGGTCAGATCGCCGTTGGCTGAGAAAAAGAATTAACCTCAGCGCGAGAAAGCGCTGAGGTCATCTCAAAGCGGCCGATGCTCAGTCTGTCAGCCGAACGTCCGCGATCGACATCGCGTAACCTGGGCCATCAACCGCAGACCTGAAAAGGCTACCGGCGCGAGACATGCGAGACATGCCTGGTGTGCACGCGCCGATGAACCGCGTAGCTGCTGCCATCATCATAGTAGGCATCGTTGTAGGCGTAGGGGTATCCATAGCCATAGCCGTAGCCATACGGATAATCGTACGCGTAGTCGTCATAATACGGGTAGCCGAAGCCGAAGCGGCGCCCGAAGTCGCGATCATGGAATCCGTCGCGATCATGGAATCCACGGCCTTCACCGCGGCCACGATCGCCGCCCCGGAAACCGCCTTCACGGAATCCACCGCTCATCTCGCCTCCGCGCATTCCGGCGAAGCCGCCGGTGCGGAAGCCGCCACCGCCCATGCCCATGCCGCCTCCACGGAAGCCGCCACCGCCCATGCCGCCGCCGTGGAAACCGCCGCCGCCACCAAAGCCGCCGCCGCCGTGGCCACCGCCCATGCCGCCACCGCCCATGCCGCCACCGCCGCCGCCGTGGCCACCACCACCACCGCCGCCGCCACCACGCGCCAACGCCATTGTCGGCGAAGCCAGGCCAACGGCCGCAACTGCCAATAACGCGATCACTGTCTTGCGCAACATAACCATTCTCCGAGATCTAGCTCCCAACCACGACACCGTTTGCAGATGGCAATCGTTTTGCAAAATCGCTACCGGCTTCGACGAGTCAGCACCTCAACTCTCCGCGAGCGATTAAACTTAAAGTCAGAAAAGAAATTGTCAGCAACGCGCGCGCGAAACGCGTCCACTGTTGCAGATTTATTTCCGATTTGGAATCGCGCTACAAAAGCTGCTGAAATCGAATCTTGACGTGAAGCAGTGACGCGGCTTCAGAAGCAGTTTTTTCGCAACAGGGCTGGCCGCAAGGCGCGCTAGCCGTGTATAAGGCTGCATCCAAGGCGTTCTCCATGGCAGGTAAGAGCGGATGTCGAAGCAGTCGATGCGCGAAGAGGCCGAGCGCCTGATCCGTGAAACCATGGAGCGCAAGGCCATTGTCGTGAAGCAGGGCAACACCCGCATCGAGACGGTGTGCGGAAAATGCGGCGCGCCGAACCGCATCTCGGCCGAAAAAGGCGCCACGCGGGTGAAATTCGCCTGCAAGCAATGCGGACACAAGCAAGAGACGCTGTGAGAATTCCTCCGCTGTGATTGCGAGAATTAGACCCCGTCATTGCCGGGCTTGACCCGGCAATCCATCATCCTTCGCGACAAGCTCTTTTGCGAAGAAGATCGATCACCGGGTCAAGCCCGGTGATGACGAGTTGAGACTGCAATGTGATTGCCTGACGGGCAAATCAGTAAAGTGCTGTCCAGCCCCCTTTGCAAAAATATTCCGCTTAACCCGTCGGGCAAATCAACTCTATAGCTCTGCCCGTCTCGTCCCACAAAGGGGCGGCTCGCGATCGTCACGGACGCGGGGCGGGATGCGGTGGACGCGGCGGCGCTATTGACGAACAGCACCAAAGCGGACGGCGAAGTCGTGTGGTCCTGACGCCCCGACGCTGGCGTCAAGTT
>JAQGKJ010000764.1 GCA_028290165.1 Bradyrhizobium sp.
CAGACCTACTGGGTGATGCTCTTGATCTGGTTGACCGTATAGGTCTGGCCGTTGATCGACAGCAACGGCGGCGACTGCGTGAGATCGACCGAACTGACCACGCCCTGGATCTGGGTCGAGACGGCCACCGAACTGCCGGCGCTGTCGGCGGCGGTCGCGGTCATCTTGTACTTGCCGTCCGGCCACTGCGTGCCGTCATTGCCCTTGCCGTCCCAGGCGAAGGCCTGATTGCTGCCGGAGTTGACGGCATAGCTGCCGCTGAACACGGTTTGTCCGGTGCTGTTGGTAATCGCGATGTTGACGTTGGAATTGGTCGGAACGCTCAGATCCCAGGTGGCCGAGCTGTTGGTCAAGGTCGCGGTGGAGCCGTCGACCACTGCGGTCTTGCCGACGAAGGTCAGCGCCTGCGTCGACTGCGCGGTCTGCTGCAGCGAGACCAGCGTGGTCAACTGATCGTTGGTCTTGAGCTGCTGCTCGACGGAGGCGAACTGCACCAGCTGCTGGGTGAACGGGTTGGTGTCGAGCGGATCGAGCGGATTCTGGTTCTGCAATTGCGGCGTCAGCAGCGTCAGAAAGGTCTGAAAGTTTCCGGCGAGCGTGGTGTTGGTGGTCGAATTCAGACTTGACCCCGAGGAACTGGACGAAGACGAGGTCGGTAGCGGCGTCGTCCCCGAAACGACCTGCGGGGCCACGCCCGAAGCTGTTGTTGTCATGTCCGTCTCCTCAGACCCTGATGTCCACGCCGCTGCTCGATCCGAGCATGCGGCCATAGCTTTGTCCCGCCACTGCGGCGGGGATCGTATCGTCGTTGCTGATCACCAGCCGCTGCGCGTTGCGGTTATTGTCGTTGCCGCCGTTCTGTCCCGAAGAGGACTGGTCGCGCAGGCTGAATTGCAGGCCGCCGCTGGCGGTCTTGAAGCCGGCGTCGTCGAGTGCCTGCTGCAGCTGCGGTGCATCCTGGCGCAACATCGACAGCGTTTCCGGCTTTTCGACCGTCAAATGCGAGGTAACCTGGCCATTGCGATCGACATCGATGCGAACGTCGATGCGGCCGAGGTCGGCCGGGTCAAGCCGGATCTCGAAGCGGCTTTTGCCGCTCGCGGCCGAGGCGGCGATCTCGAGCGCGACCCCGCTCAACGGCACGGCCGCATTGGTCGCCGCCGTGACGCTCAACGGTCCGAGCGGAGCGGGTGCGGCCGTTGCGGCGGGTAGCTGAGGTTGGAACGCGCCGGTCGCCTGCGCGCCCGCGTCCGTGGAAGTGGTCACGGCGGCTTCCGTCGCGGTGACCGCCGAATGATCATGGATCGCCGCGGTTGCAGCAGATGCCGATGGGGTACCGGCGGAGGCGTCGGCTTTCACCGCGTCGGCAATGGCGTTCCCGGAGGCTTGCTTGCCTTCGATGGCCGGTTGCCGCGCGAGATTGGTCTGAGCCGCATCGGCTGGAGCGGTGGCCGCGGAGTGATCCGATGTGGCCGGTGCGGTATCGGTGTTGCCGGATGTCGCAGTCCTTGCTTGCGCCGCTATCGGAGCCTTCGGCAGCGTGGTTTTCGGCGCAACCGGGGCGTTTGCGGCGATGGTCAATGTCGCATCTGTTATGCCGGTCTGCGTGGCCTGTTGCTTTACGGGCTTGACGGTCGCGTCGTTTACCGCTGCCTGCACCGCGATCTTCGCTGTCGCGGCGGTATCTGAGGTGGTCGCAGTAGCGGCGGCCGAAGCGGTTACGGCGGCGGCTGTGTTCGAATCGATCTTGATCTGCGCTGACGATACTGCCGGCGAGGCGATGGCTGCCGCACTGGCTGCGATTGCCGCCGTCGCGATCGCAAGCGGCGCCGTCGCATTGCCGGATGCGGGTGTTGCCGGCACCGCCGCGTTGGCATCCGTCGTTGGGACGGTAACAGCAAGGACGACGGCGACCGGGTTTGGCGTCGTCACGGACGGAGCGCCCGGCGTTGCCGAGGCGGTTGAAGAATCGGCAGCGGAAGCGGTGTTGGAAGACGGCTTGCCGGTTGATTTCGCGGTGCCGTTCGCGCTGTCCGATTTCGCCTTGGACCCTTGGGTCGTATCGGCGTTGGGAGTGGCATTGGCGCTGCTATCGGCGCTCTTTTTGGCGGAGGCGTTGCGGTCGTCCGAATTGCTCCTTGCTGCCTGGTCGGAAGCCGCGGCGTCGCGCGATCGAGTGCTGTCGGCGGAGGCCGACGCATCGTCGGCGCGGGGTTGCGAGGCCGGAGGTTGCTGGGGGGCGGGTTGCTGCTGCGCAGTTGAGGTCGCGCCAGCATTGCTGGCGGCGTCAGCAGCGGCCCTATTGCTGTCGATCAGCGTGCCGAAGCTATTGTCCTGCGATGGGTCGGGCCGCGCAGGCTTCGGCGGCGCGGTCTGAAAGGACACGCTTGCTGCTACATCGGAGCTGACACTGTACACGGGTGGCCTCTCGGGAATGAACTGGACCAGAGATCAGCAAGGACCGGGCCACCCCGTGTTCCAAAAAAATAACTAGAGATATCAATGTGTTGCGCGTACATCCGATGAACTACGGAGGCGCCGCGGAAGCCCCCTTTTCTGCCCGGCGGCAAGATTTGCCGTTTGTCGCGGGGCAAACCGGGCTGATGCGATTGCTTCACGCCAATACGGCCTATATTAAAGAGCAGCTTTTTAGGCCACCTCCCGGAACCGCTCCAGGGCGCTCTAACCGCAAACGGGCTTTCCAATCGCCAACCCCGATCGCGAAAAAGCACTCGATGCCGCGGCGATCGCATCAATGACCGGAACCATGCTCAACAGTCTGGATATCCAAGGCCGTCCGCAGGACACAAGGGTCGTCGTCGCCATGTCCGGCGGCGTCGATTCCTCGGTCACGGCTGCGCTGTTGAAGTCGGACGGTTACGACGTCGTCGGCATCACGCTGCAGCTTTACGATCACGGAGCGGCCACCCATCGCAAGGGTGCCTGCTGCGCCGGCCAGGACATCCACGATGCCCGCAATGTCGCCGAGCGGCTCGGCATTCCGCATTACGTGCTGGATTACGAGAGCCGTTTTCGTGAATCGGTGATCGGCAATTTTGCCGACAGCTACGCCCTGGGTGAGACGCCGGTGCCCTGCATCGAGTGCAACCGCGCGATCAAGTTTCGCGACCTGCTCAAGACCGCGCGCGAACTGGGCGCCTCGGCCCTTGCAACCGGGCATTACGTCGCCTCCCGCCGCATGGGCGACGGGTCGCGGGCGCTTGTTTGCGCCGCCGACGCCGATCGCGATCAGAGCTATTTCCTGTTCGCGACCACGCGCGAGCAACTCGATTATTTACGCTTCCCGCTCGGCGACATGACCAAGCCGCAGACCCGCGAACTGGCGCGGCGCTTCGGGCTCAATGTCGCGGACAAGCAGGACAGCCAGGACATCTGCTTCGTGCCCACCGGTCGCTATACCGACATCATCGGCCGGTTGCGGCCGAATGCGGTTCTGCCCGGCGATATCGTCGACCTCGACGGCCGCGTCATCGGCGGACATCAGGGCATCGTTCATTTCACCGTCGGCCAGCGGCGCGGCTTGGGCATCGCTTCCACCGCACCGCTCTATGTGGTGCGGCTGGAGGCAGCGAGCCGCCGCGTCGTGGTCGGGCCGCGCGAGGCATTGCGGATGGATCGCATCGTGCTGCGCGATGTCAACTGGATCGGCGACGGTGCGCTCGATTCCGCGGTCGGCGCGGGTCTGGAGATTTTCGTTCGGGTGCGGTCGACGCGCGCGCCGCAGCCGGCGTGGCTGCGCGCGGCGAACGGCGGTTACGAGGTCGAACTCGTCGCCGGCGAGGAGGGCGTATCCCCGGGCCAGGCCTGCGTGTTCTACGATGCGCCCTCGGGCCAGGCGCGCGTGCTCGGTGGCGGATTCATCCAAAGCGCGACCGCGAAGAATGCGGCGGCAAAACAAACGATCGCCCCGCATCCGTTCGTCGAGGCAATGCGCGGATAAAAAGTTTCAGGGCGGGGGCATGGCGTCAGACATCGACCGCGCAGGGGTCGCAAAGGCTTATGGGCGCTGGGCGCCGGTCTACGATCTGGTATTCGGCAAGGTTTTCGATCACGGCCGTCAATCGACGATTGCGGAGGCCGACAAGATCGGCGGTCGGATTCTCGATGTCGGCGTCGGCACCGGATTGTCGCTGTCGGACTATTCGCCGACCACGAAATTGTGCGGCGTCGATATCTCCGAGCCGATGCTGCGCAAGGCGCAGAGCCGCGTGCGGGCGCTGGGTCTCAAAAATGTCGAGACGCTCGCGGTGATGGACGCCAAGAATCTCGCGTTCCCGGATTCGTTTTTCGACGCCGTGGTGGCGCAATACGTCATCACTGCGGTACCCGATCCGGAAGGGACGCTGGATGATTTCATCCGCGTGCTGAAGCCGGGCGGGGAACTCATTCTGGTCAATCACATCGGCGCCGAGAGCGGCCCGCGCCGCATCTTCGAACTGGCTTTTGCGCCCTTGGCGCGACGGCTCGGCTGGCGGCCGGAATTTCCGTGGGAGCGGCTGGTGAACTGGGCCGCCAGGCACGGCGGCGTCAGCCTGACCGAACGGCGCCCGATGCCGCCGATGGGGCATTTTTCGCTGATCCGCTACCGCAAATCGTGAGTGTGCGGCGATTTGCGCGGAACCTCCGTGCGCGCGGGCCGTTGCTTCTGCATGCGAACCAAATACGTAGCCCTTTTCTCATACGCGCTGATGGCAGCGTCCGGCGGCGCCAATGCGCAAGCGCCGCCCGCGCCAGCGACGCCCCCGGCCCAGACGGCACCGCCCGCGCCATCGCGCGCCGCCAATGATTGCGCGCCGATGCAACCTGCGCCGCAGGGCGGCAAGGTTGCGCCCGGAGGCACGACCACCGGCCAGAGCAGCGAGCCGCTGGGCGACAAGTTGGCGCGATCCAACGGCGTGCTATGCCCGCCTGCGGGCGTGGACCCGGAAATGCATGCGCCGACGCCCGATGGCGGCAATACGCCGGTCATTCGGCCGCCCGGCAGCCCCGGCGGCAATCCCAACCTCCGGCCAAAATAGCCGCATTTTGCAGGCACTTGGCGGAAGAGGCTGACTTGCTTGACATGCCCAAGACCTGCTTCTTATATGCCGCGCGTTTGCGACCGTGGCATATAAAGCCGTGAGCATGGACGCTGTGGCGGGGTAGCTCAGCTGGTTAGAGCACGGGAATCATAATCCTGGGGTCGGGGGTTCGAGTCCCTCTCCCGCTACCAAATTTGCCTGCTAAATCAATATGTTGTATCGTCGTGCGCGGACCGGAATCCTTGCGCTGCTCTGACGTACCAGTTCTGTACCAGCGATTTATGATTCCGTTGACCACTCGGAACGAATCCTTCGAGCATGCTAAGGACTGCCTCCAGGCCACGACCTGGTTGAAACCATCAAATTCTTTGCCGATGTCAGCGTGCGTACGTCGGTCGCCATTGGCGTGATCCGGGCTGGCATGGACGGGATCCCGTCCCTCGAATCCTTCGTGAAGGCCGCGCGTCAAAATGTGACCCCACCGCCACGCTAAGCGAGCTTAAACGGTCTGGTGAGGACTGGGTGCGCGGCAGTTGACGCAGGATAACTTGCAGCCAATCCCCCTCCGGCCATTTCAGCCGCAGAGGCGGCCGAGTTCAGCATGATTGCAGGTGGCAATCGAACTAAGCCCTGGAGCCGCGTGCCCGCGCGATGTTCTCCAACAGCTCAGGCAATCGAACGCCGAGCGCACGCGCGATCTCCTCCACTACAAGAAGCGTCGGATTTGCTCGCTCGTTCTCGATTAGGCTCACCGCATTCTGCTCGATGCCGGCTTCGGCAGCCAAGTCGTACTGGCTCCACTCACGAGCCTTGCGCAATTTCTTTACATTGGCGGCGAGTGCCTTCACCGCCGCTGAGTCCCGGGTCGGAAACCTTTCGCCGAATGGCATCGTCGGACGGTCGGTCGAATCGAGTCCATGGGATTTTTGCGTTTTTGCGTGCTTTTTCGAGGGCGTCGATTTTGGCATGTTCACAACTCGTCCGGCCTGCGGGTAATCCGGAGTGCGCCGGGAGACCGGCAAGGAGTAGATGGTGCAAGTCCATCACGATGAAGGAGTAGGTGCAGCGAGGCTAGCTGCCGTTCTAGCGGGTGAGAGTCCCGCCAACAGAGGAGTCCAGTCGCT
>JAQGKJ010000765.1 GCA_028290165.1 Bradyrhizobium sp.
ACGGTCGTGACTGCTGCGCTCTCGAGCCCGGTCATATCGAGAAAGCCGAGCCGTAACCGAACAGTAGTTCTTCCGGTTGCCGGCTCGCAGTTCAATATTGCTCAGTTTACAAAAGCAATTTTACCCACGTCTTCCTCTGCGATCAGTCGGACTTATTTGCAAAGAAAGTTTGCAAAAAAAAAGGACCGCGCGGTTTTCACCGGCGGTCCAAGTCAGGGAGGAAACGCCCGGGGGCGGGCAGCGATAGTGGGGACCATCGCTCGTTCCATATTGCAAATGGAAAAGTCGAGTGCATTGACGAATCTCAATTTGAGTCGCGCTTAAAGTTGTTCGCAACGTCCGCTGACATCCGTCAAGGTGTCGACGATCTCTCCGGCATAAACATGGTTCAATGAGGGATAGCGACCTCGATACGATTTCAGACGCCGGCGAGCCGAGTAGTGCCCGCAGCAATCCGGAGACGTCGCCGGCTGCGGCCCCGAGGCCGTTTTCCGAGACAGGTCGCACAAATCCTCACGCAAATCCTCAATCGACCGAGGCGCCCAAGGATCGAAAGCCCAAGGATCGAAGTGAGGCAGACGCGCCGCGGAGCCGCTGGCGTCGACCGCTACTGATCCTGGGGCCGGTGGCCCTGATCGTCGGAGCGCTCGCACTTTATTTGGCGACCGGCCGCTATATCACGGAGGAGGACGCCTATGTGCAGGCGGTGAATGTTTCGATCAGCCCGCAAGTAGCCGGTCAGGTCGTTAGCATCGCAGCCAAATCGAACGTGGCGGTCAAAAAGAACGACCCGCTCTTCAACCTCGATCCCGAGCCTTATCGGATTGCTCTGGCCAATGCCCAAGCGCAGCTTGGCATCGCGCGCGACCAGGTCCGCAACCTGATCGAGACCTATCGCTCGCGCCTCAAGCAAATCGATGAGGCCAAGGCAACGGTCGACTACGCGCAAACCAACTACGAGCGCCAGCAACATCTTTATGACACTGGCGCTGTGCCGCGGGCCACCCACGATGCTGCGATACGCGATTTTCAGACTGCGAAGGCCAATCTGGCAAGCCTGCAACGGGATGCCGCGGCGGCGCTCGCACAGCTCGGCGGCAATCCAGACCTGCCCATCGACCAGCAGCCCACGGTGCAACAGGCGCAGGCGACGGTCGACAGTGCGATGCGCAACCTTCGGCTTACCGCCATCGTCGCGCCTTTCGACGGCATTCCCAACAATGTCGAGAGCATCGCGGTCGGAGCCTTTCTCAATGCTGGCCAACCTGCCTTTCCGCTGGTGTCGACGCACGATCTCTACGTCGAGGCGAACATCAGGGAGACGGACCTTACCTATGTGAGAGAGGGCGATCCGGCGCGGTTCGTCATCGACGCCTATCCGGACACCCCGATCCCCGGCAAGGTCACGACCCTGGCACCGGCCAGCGGATCGGTGTTCGCCCTCTTGCCGCCGCAAAATGCCACTGGCAACTGGGTGAAGGTGGTGCAGCGCATACCAGTCCGGCTTTCCTTCGGCGAGCTCCCGACCAGCCTCGTGCTGCGCGCCGGCATGAGCGTCAAGGTCTCGATCGACACCGGCCACCAACGCTCGCTGCGCGAGTTGTGGCGTGACGTCACCTCGATCTTTGGGGCCTGACATGGCGAGCTCGGCGGACCAGAGCGGGGTCATCAACCGGGGGATGATCACCGCAACCGTGATGCTTGCGACGCTGATGCAGGCGCTCGACACCACCATCGCCAATGTCGCGCTGCCCTACATGCAGGGCAGCCTGTCAGCGACCAGCGACGAGATCAATTGGGTGCTGACCTCTTATATCGTGGCGGCCGCGATCATCACGCCGGCGACCGGATGGCTGGAAGCCAGATTCGGCCGCAAGCCGCTCTTCCTGACGGCGGTGATCGGCTTCATCGTGACTTCGATGCTATGCGGCGCCGCCGTATCGCTGGCGCAGATCGTGGTCTTCCGTCTGTTGCAGGGCATCTTCGGCGCACCGCTGGTACCGCTGTCGCAATCGGTACTGCTTGATGCCTATCCTCAGGAGCAACAGGGTCAGGCGATGGCGGTATTCGGGCTCGGCGTGATGCTCGGGCCGATCCTCGGTCCGACGCTTGGTGGATGGCTCACGGATTCCTACAGCTGGCGCTGGGTGTTTTACGTCAACGTGCCCTTCGGTGCGCTCTGCGCGCTAGGCATCGCGCTGTTCCTCGGACGGCGCGCCGAACGGCCGCCGGCCAGGCGGCTCGACTGGTTCGGTTTTGCAGCTCTGGGGCTCGGCATCGGCGCTCTGCAGCTGTTCCTCGATCGCGGCGAGCGGCTCGACTGGTTCGCCTCGCATGAGATCCAGACCGAGGCCGCACTCTGCGTACTCGGCTTCTATCTCTTCACGGTCCACACCTTGACGGCCCGCGACCCCTTCATCGATCCCGCTCTGTTCCGCAACCGGAATTTCGTGATCGGCATCGTCCTGATCTTTGTTGTCGGCGTCGTGCTGCTGGCTACATTGGCGTTGCTGACGCCTTATCTCGAGACACTGATGAACTATCCGGTGCTGACGGCAGGCCTCGTTCTCGCGCCGCGCGGTCTCGGGACCATGGTGGCGATGGTGGTGGCCGGGCAACTCCTGCGCTACGTCGATCCGCGGCTCATGATCGCCTCAGGTCTTGGGATAACGGCGCTGGCCCTCCATCTGATGACGGGCTTCACACCCGACATATCGCAGGGCACCCTGGTCCGCACCGGCCTGATCCAGGGTTTTGGCATCGGCTGCGTTTTTGTGCCCCTCAGTACGGTCGCGTTCGGCACGCTGGCGCCTGCGCTGCGTACCCAGGCGACCGGGCTGTTCAACCTGATGCGCAATATCGGGTCGAGCATCGGCATCTCCTTGATGAGTTATCTCCTGGTGCGCAATTCTGCCACCGAGCAGGCCGCGCTGGTCGAGCATGTGACGCCCTACAGGCAGGTCGTGCGCGACTTTGCTCACGCGCTTAACCTCGCCACCCTCAGCGGACGCGCCGCGCTTGCTCAAATAGTGAGCGAGCAGGCACAAGCCGTCGCCTACATCGACAATTTCAAGCTGATGATGTTCGTGTCCTTGTTGGCGATCCCGCTCGTGATCCTGGTGCAACTTCCGCGCCAATCCCCTGGCAAGGTAGCTCCAGCTCCGGATTGATTGAACGCCACATCTGGCGGCATTATTGTCTGACAAGTATTATCGGGTGTGCGGGAGGCTTAGATGTCGATCAGGGAGGAGCTGACGGAGGCCAGGGACAAGTTGAAGGTGCTCTCGCTCTATCAGCGGTTCGAACACATCGTCATCATGATCCTCACGGCATTGATCGCCGTCATCGTTGTGGTGGCGGTCTGGAACCTCAGCTTGAAGATTTTGTTCGGCCTCGTCCTGTCCGGAAGCCTCGATCCATCTGACTACGCGATTTTCCAGGCCGTATTCGGCATGGTCTTTACCGTGATCATCGCGCTCGAATTCAAGAAATCGCTCTTGGTGATCGCGGAGCGCCGCGAAAACGTGGTCCAGATCCGTTCGGTTGTCATCATCGCGCTGCTTGCCATCTGTCGCAAGGTCATCATTCTCGATTTCAGGGAAACCGAGGCGCTGCAAGTCTTCGCGCTCGCGGCTGCAATCCTTGCGCTTGGCGTCGTCTACTGGCTGATCCGTGACAGCGAACAGCGCGTCACTAACGCCGCTTGAGAGTGCTCGCAGATGATTGTTCACTGTTGTAGACGAAGACGGGCAGCTTTTGCAGGACGTCTGCACTTGCCCCCGGCAGGACAATGTAGCCGGAGGGATCGTCCAGTTTGAGTTGGCGGAAGGGGATAGCAACCAGGTGGCTGCCGGGTCCGGCAGAATCGTCGACGGCAAGGACGGCATAAACGTTGTTGCCCTCCTTGCTGAAAATGTAGTCGCTGATTTTCCCGATCGTCTCGTTCTTGTCGTTGACCACCGGCTTCAGCTTGAGCGCTTCGGCGCGGTAGCCTCTTGCGACTTCCTTGACGTCGAGCGGCGCGAGACCGACTTCCTGGGCGGCCGCGTGTTCCGCCGACAGCAAGAGTGCGGTCGCGGCGAAGACTGCAGGCAGCCATGAAATGCGATACCTGTTCATGAAACCTCCACTGCCGTCGGGGACGCGCCCGCTTCCGATCTCGCGGCGATCGGCTATTTGGACTGCCGGTTAGGTTGCTGATTAGAAGTGTTGCTGGGATTCGAGGGATTTTGGTTGGAACCTGTGGTGGAGTCCGAGTCTGCGTCCATGACGATTTCGGACACCCGCTTGCTGT
>JAQGKJ010000794.1 GCA_028290165.1 Bradyrhizobium sp.
TCGCGCGCGGCATGGGCAAGCCCTGCGTCTCCGGCTGCGGCACCATCCGCGTCGATTACGGCCGCGGCACCATGAGCATCGGCTCGCGCACCTTCAAGACCGGCGACGTCATCACCATCGACGGATCCGTCGGGCAAGTGCTGGCCGGTCGGATGCCGATGATCGAGCCGGAAATGTCCGGCGAATTCGGCACGCTGATGGGCTGGGCCGATTCCGTCCGCAAGCTTGGTGTTCGCGTCAATGCCGACACGCCGGAGGACGCGCGCACCGCGATAAAATTCGGCGGCGAGGGTATCGGGCTTTGCCGCACCGAGCACATGTTCTTCGAGGAAACCCGGATCCGCACCGTGCGCGAGATGATTTTGGCGGAGGACGAGCAGACCCGCCGCGCCGCGCTGTCAAAATTGTTGCCGATGCAGCGCGCCGATTTCGTCGAGCTGTTCGAGATCATGAAGGGCCTGCCGGTGACGATCCGGCTGCTCGATCCGCCGCTGCATGAATTCCTGCCGCACACCCAGGCCGAGATCGAGGAAGTCGCGCGTGCGATGAATACCGATCCGCGGCGGCTCGCCGATCGCGCCCGCGATCTTGCCGAGTTCAATCCGATGCTCGGCTTCCGCGGCTGCCGGCTTGCGATCGCCTATCCCGAGATCGCCGAGATGCAGGCGCGTGCGATCTTCGAGGCCGCGGTCGAAGCGGAAAAGCGCACCGGCAAGGCCGTCGGCCTTGAAGTGATGGTGCCGCTGATCGCGACCAAGATGGAGTTCGATCTGGTCAAGGCGCGGATCGACGCCACCGCGCAGTCGGTGATGAAGCAAACCGGCAAGAAGCTCAGCTATCAGGTCGGCACCATGATCGAACTGCCGCGCGCGTGCTTGATGGCCGGCGATATTGCGAAAACCGCGGAGTTCTTCTCGTTCGGCACCAACGATCTGACGCAGACGACTTACGGCATCAGCCGCGATGACGCCGCCGGATTCCTCGGCACTTATATCGCCAAGGGAATCCTGGATATCGATCCGTTCATCTCGGTCGATCGCGACGGCGTCGGTGAGTTGGTGAAGATCGGCGTTGTGCGCGGGCGCAAGACTCGGCCGAATATCAAGGTCGGGATCTGCGGCGAGCATGGCGGCGATCCTGCTTCGGTTGCGTTCTGCCACGAGATCGGCCTCGATTACGTCTCCTGCTCACCCTACCGCGTGCCGATCGCGCGGCTCGCGGCAGCGCAGGCCGCCCTCGGCAAGGTCGTCGCCAGCCAGGCGTAGGTTTTCGCGCTGTACCGATGATCACAAGGATTGCGTCATGCCCGGGCTTGTCCCGGAGATGACGATCGTCCACGTAGTGGAACCACTGCAACAAAACTTACAGGCCGCAACAATTCTTCATCATTTTCGTTGACGCGATATTTACCAATTTATTCGAGCGGCTGTTTACCAAGGTTTTCAATGTGACTGGCGCAAAACCAGCAAATTCTTGCCTGTATCGCGCGTGCAACGCCGATTAACTCCGTCGCAACCTAAATTCGATACCACCAAAAAAGATCGAATTGCACGGATGTACTGGGTTCGATCTTGTATCTGTAGCGTTGCGTGAGTTAGCGATGTCAGTAATGCGTAACCGGCCGAAGGGCGCGCGTTCCGCGTCTTTCGGCCTTGGTCTTTGCGTCTTCGCATTGATGCCGACAGAAGCCGGATATCAGGATATCGCCTCACTGCTGGCCCGGCAGCCGGGCGTCGCCGAACGCTGGCAAAAAAGGGTGTTCTCCGCCGCCTCCAACATCCAGGTCGCGACCTACAGTTTCGGCCGTCCGATCGGAACCTCCACGCCGCATACCGCGACCTATCTTCTGGCCAGCCTCGACAACCAGGGCATCGACATCACGGGTTCGGTGACGCGCAATCCGATCGTGGTGGCGCCCCCCCGCTATCAGGCATCCGACTTTCCGAAGGTCGACCGTACGCTGAAGGGCGATCGCCTCGTCACCGCCCCGCCCGAAACGGCCGCGCCCACGGAGGCCGCCCCTTCGCTTGAGGATCCCTCGACGTCCAACGCGTCAGTAGCGGGCGTAAAAACCTCGGACGCCGCGCCGCCGGAAACCACACCGCTCGATCCGGAGCTTCAGGAAGCGCTGCGCGCGCCGCCGCTTCCGCAATACGATGTGTCGATGTCGCTCGAGGCCCAGCCGCTGGACGATCTGAAAGTCGCGCCCGATGCCGCGGGTATCCCGCTCGAGCCCGCGCCGTCGCATGATGGCTTCAACGTGAAGACCGCAAGCCTGTTTTTCGGAAGCACCTCGCTCGGCGGATCAGTGGAGAATATCGAACGCTGGCGACCCGGCGAAGAGCCGCTGATCGTGATGCCGGGCGCGCTGCCCGATCCCGACATGAAGGTGATGGCATCGCTGCCGTCGCCTGCGGATGAGCCTTCCAGGGCCACGGAAAGCGGCGAGAGCATCGCTGCCAAGGGCGAAGTGAATTCCGACAACCAGCGCGCCAAGACACCGGCCGAGCGCCTCGGCCTGTTCGACGAGAAGTCGCGGGCCAAATCCGAAAAATGCCTCACTGAGGCCATCTATTTCGAGGCCCGCGGCGAAGCCGTGCGCGGCCAGATCGCGGTGGCGCAGGTGGTGATGAACCGCACGTTCTCCGGCTTCTACCCGAACACGGTGTGCGGCGTGGTCTACCAGAACAAGCACCGCCACTTGGCCTGCCAGTTCACCTTTGCCTGCGACAATAACCCCGACGTCGTGCGCGAACCCGACATGTGGGACCGCGCCAAGAAGATCGCCAAAGCGATGCTCGACGGTCAGATATGGTTGCCGGAAGTCGGCAAGTCGACGCACTACCATGCCTATTATGTGCGCCCGTCCTGGGTCAGCGAAATGACGAGGATGTATCGATTCGGCGTACACACATTCTACCGGCCGAAAGCCTGGGGAGACGGCAACGATGCGCCGAGCTGGGGAACGCCTGCGCAAACCGCGGCGCTTTCGGCGGAGCTCGCTGAAGAAGCGAAGAGCGAAGCCGAATTGAAACCGAATTCGGTGCGGCGCTAGGTTTCGATGTCGAGCGCGACGTCAAAATTCGGCGCCGAATGCGTGAGCGCGCCGGACGAGACATAATCCACGCCGGTCGCGGCGATCTTCGCGATCGAATTTTGCGTGACGCCGCCGGAGGCCTCGAGCACGACGCGCCCGTCTGCCATTTTCACCGCTTCCGCAAGATCAGCGATATCCATGTTGTCCAGCAGCACCACGTCGGCAAGACCGGTGTCCAGCACCTCGCGCAGCTGCGTCAGGTTGTCGACCTCGATCTCGATTCTGACCAGATGCCCGACTTTCGCGCGGGCGCGCTGCAGCACCGCGGTGATGCCGCCGGCGACCGCGATGTGGTTGTCCTTGATCAGGATCGCGTCGTCGAGCCCGAGGCGATGGTTGAAGCCGCCGCCGCAGCGCACCGCGTATTTTTCCAGGGCGCGCAGGCCTGGCGTGGTCTTGCGGGTGCAGCAGATGCGCAATTTGGTACCGGCGGTATGGCGGACGTAATCAGCGGTCAGCGTAGCGATGCCGGACAGCCGGCCGACAAAATTCAGCGCGGTACGCTCGCCCGCCAGCACGGCGCGGGCAGGGCCTGAAATCGTCAGCACGTGCACGCCTGACGCGACCGACCTGCCGTCGCGAAAATGCGCCTGAATATCGATGTCGGGCGAGAGCCTTTGAAA
>JAQGKJ010000805.1 GCA_028290165.1 Bradyrhizobium sp.
TGATAATGAGAAATCTGGCTTTGGCCGCGCTTTGCGTAATGGCGGTATTTCCCGTATCTCCATCGCTTGCGCAGCAAGCGACCGAGATACAGTTGACCTATTCCAAGGGCCAGTTCCAGCCGAGCCAGGTCAGCGCGCCGGCCGACAAACCCGTCATTTTCCGGGTCAAGAACCTCGACGCCAAGGCCATGGAGTTTGAAAGCACGTCGCTGCGGGTCGAAAAGGTGGTCGCCGCCAATAGCGAGGGCACCATCAATGTGCGGGCCCTGAAACCCGGGCGCTATGAATTCTATGACGACTTCAACGACAAGGCGCGCGGCGCCCTGATCGTGCAATAGGAGGACGGTCCGTGCTGGCCGCGCTCATCATCGTGTTTCGCGAGGTTTTCGAGGCCGGACTGATTGTAGGCATCGTGCTCGCGGTGACCGGCTCGGTGCCCAATCGCAATCGCTGGATCGGCGGCGGGGTGCTCGCGGGGGCGCTTGCAGCTTGCGTCGTCGCTGCGTTTGCCGGTGCACTGTCCCAGCTGTTTGCGGGAATGGGTCAGGAGCTCTTCAACGCGGCGATCCTGGTCATCGCGGTGATGATGCTGACCTGGCACAATGTCTGGATGGCGCATCACGGCCGGGAAATTGCCGGCGAAATGCGTGCGATCGGCCAAGCGGTCGCGGATGGGACCAAGTCGCTGCTGGCGCTGGCGGTGGTGGTCGGCGTTGCCGTCTTGCGCGAAGGCAGCGAGGTCGCGCTGTTTTTGTACGGCGTCGTCGCATCCGACGGCGGGTCTACTCTCAGCCTCGCGATCGGCGGCATCATCGGTCTGGCGCTGGGAGCCGCGGTTTGCCTCCTGACCTATTTCGGCCTGATGCGGATTCCGCCGCGGGCGCTGTTCGCGACCACGACCGCGCTGATCACCTTGCTTGCGGCCGGCATGGCAGCGCAGGCTGTGGCATTCCTCGAACGCGCCAATTGGCTCAACTCACTCGATAGGGTGGTGTGGGATAGCGGATGGCTGCTTTCGGAAAAGAGTATCGCCGGCCGGACGTTGCACGCGCTGATCGGCTACACCGACCAGCCAACCGAAATGCAGCTTGTGGTCTATCTCGCCGTACTCGTCGTGACCTTCATGCTGATGCGGCTGACAGGCTCGCAGCACAGCGACCGCGCTGTCGCGGTCGGCTGACGAAGTTTTTAGAACCCGCTCGCCGCAAAATGCGCATCAGCCGCCAATAGCGTGGGGCCCGTCGGACAGGCCCGCCATCATCATGGCCGCCCTGAGTTCGCGCACACCTGCTTGCGCGCCGCCTTCTGCCTGTACCGCCAGTGGGGTCGGGTTCAGCTGCAAATGAGTGACGTTGGCCGGGCCACGCGGCGGCTCGAATGCATTTGCTTCCTCGGCACCAAGATAATGAGGCTGGTTCAGCTGCCGGATCGCGCTGCGCATCTCGCCCAGCTCGGCATCGAGCGGCGCTGTGAACGGCCGCCGCTCGGAGGCGACGCCAAGCGCGCGCGCCGCATCCGGCAGTCCGGCGCCGGTCAGCCAGGGATGGCCGATCGGCTGCGCGGTGCCTTTGAGAATCTGGAACAGCCGCTCGACTCGTTGAAAATCCCGCCCGGCGAAGCCGCCCCTGAAATCGCCATGGTGGGCGAGGACCAGGGCCGCAAGCGCCGTCACATGGGCCGTGGCCAGCGAGGTGCCGTCGCAAATCGCGTAGCCATCCGGCGACTGGCACGCGATGAGCGCGACGCCCGGCGCGCACAGGTCGAGTTCGGGCCCGCGACAAGAGAACAGCGGCACAAACAGCCCGGTTGCAACGGCGACCGCGGCGGCGGCCTGAACCGCTTGCGGGCTGTCGTCCGGGTAGGTTCCTGCCTGTCCGATCGCTCCAACCGCCATGACATGCGGCGAACAGGCGGGAAACAGCACCGTCGCCGCGGAATTGCCGGCGGCGGCGATGACAGCGAGTCCTTGCTGTTTCGCCGCAGCGATGCGCTGCTCGACAATGGCGGAACCGCGCTCGCAACCGAACCCCAGGCACGCGACGTCGATATCGTTCTGCAGGCAATAGTCGAGCGCTGCCACAAGGTCGCTGCAACGCGCGTCGGGCGGAAGCCTGCAAGCATGCAGCTCACTGTCCACTGCGTAACCGCGGATGCCGTGGGCGCCTTCCGGGATGGCGGCGATCAGGCCCGCGCATGGCGTGCCGTGGCCCATGAAATCCTGCGACCAGGATCGGGCTTCGCCGCTCCTGATGTCGATGCCACGATCGATCCTCGTCAGCTGCCGGTGGCTGGTGGCGACGCCGCTGTCGATGAGCGCGATCTTGATTCCCGCCCCGCGGCATTCCGCCGGCAGCTGATCGAACCGCATCGCCTTGCCGCCCCAGTCCAGCGCATCCGGCAGCGATATTGGTTTTAAGGCAAAGGTGTTCACCGTGTCGGCCTGAAGCTCCGGCCGATGCCGCCACAGGCCCCAATAGCCGGCGCGCGCACTGATAAACAGCTCGGCGATGGTTTCCGGCAGTTCGCCGTGCAGCGTGAGATCTATTCTGCCATCATTGCCGGTCAGCCCTTGAGCTACTGTCTGTTCGCCGAGGAGCCGCACCTCGGCCTGCTCCACGGGTTCGCCGGTTTCGCTCAATACCTGGATCGTCACCGTGAGGGCTGGACCAGGCGCGGTCATCGCGGCCATCGCGGGGAGCCGCGGCGAGGTAGCCGCGAACGATGCCGCCCGCAGCAGCCGGTCCGGCTCGATCACGAACGCGCCGGGCGCGGCGCGGCGCAGCACGGCGGCGTTTTCGTCGGACGCACGCACGACTGCAATCGGCGGGGATATGGTGTCGCGCTCGGCGTAGCTTCGCAGGATCTCGATATCGCCGAGCTGGCCGAGCCGATCGAGCAGTGCCTGCCGGCTCAAGCCCGGTTGTGTCGGCGCGATCATGTAATAGCTGGTGCGCGCGGGCTTGCGTCGATCGCTGCGCGAGGCGGAGCGGGTATCATCTGAACTTGCAGTCATGGCGTTGCCTCTCAATTCAATGAATTGATGACGAAGTCTGGTCGGAGAAAGCCGTCCGCGGTGGCGGGATCCGGGGATCGGCCGCCCGCACCGTTTCAATCACACGGTACGCCAGCCAGATCAGGTTGAAGGCCTGGGCATAGTCCCGCGCGGCAAACCTGTGCGCGGCTTGCGTGACGATGGGAACGCAACTTTCCAGGCTACCGTATTGCCCGGCATTGGCCTCGAGATAGGCGGAGAGCGTGCGCAGCGATTCGGCGATCATGTCTCCGATCAGGTTTTGCGCCGCCTGATGATCGAGCGCCGGGTTCGGCATCACGACGTTACCTGGCACGGCCTGGCCTGGTATGCCCTGGAACGGCTGCTCCAGGGGCTGCGCAAAGCCTTGCGACTGAAAGCGCAGCAGCAGCGGCATCAGGCTGCCAAGCAAGCCTACGAGCTGCTGAATGTCTGGCGACTGCGGCTGCGAGGCGGTCGCGGCAGAAGGACTGGAAACTGACATCGGAATTCTCCTTCATCGGACGCGTTGATAACGGTCGGCGGGCGGCCGCCGCGCTTCGTGAGCGGCGGCCGCGGAATGCCGTTCGGGCTGGCAGCGAGATTTGCTGTCAGTTCATCCGCTGCTGGTTGTAGGCCTGAAGGTTCCCGATGATCTGGGGGATCACCCCGATGAGCTGACGGGTGACATCGGCGACATCCTGTTGCGTCAGTTGCCGCTGTTGCTGTCCCCAGCCGCCGGGAGCGCCGAATGCCGACTGGAATTGCGGCACGCCAAATGGCGTCCCGAAGGTCTGCGCGGGATTGCCTTGCCCGAATTGGCCGAGGCCGGTGCCGCCCTGCATGGCGGCGTATTGCAGTTGCGGCTGGCCTTGTTGTAGTGCGCCGACAATTTGCGGCACGATGGGCAGGATCTGCCGCACCACTTCATTGACATCCTGCTGGCTCAGCAGGCGCGGCGCCTGGCCGTAGGCGGCATATCCGATACCGGCGTGCGGCGATTGTGCCTGCGCCAGGATCTGAGGCAGGACCGGCACCAACTGACGTACCACCTCGCTCACATCCTGTTGCGAAAGCTGGCGCTGCTGCTGGCCACCCCAGTGAGGTTGCTGCTGCTGGCCCCAGCCCTGTTGCGGTTGCCCGCCCCATCCGGCGTTGTATCCGAAGGCACCGATGCCCGGCTGACCGCCATATTGGCCGTATTGCTGGCCATAGGCTGCCTGCCCAAGTCCGTAATTACCGATACCGTAATTACCAAGTCCGTAACCGCCAATCCCCTGCATCGATGGTGCGTTGGACCACGCCCCAGAGGGCTGGCCGCCTTGAGAATTGAACGCCGCCCATTGCTGCGGATTGAACTGCGAATTGTGCTGTTGCTGGGTTTCATAGTAAGTCATCGCTTATTCTCCTTGCGATGGTTGGTGCCCCTCAGCCCACAACGAACGAAGACAATTGGTCTTCGCGCGCGAATTATTCACGATGAGAACAGACTCCGTCACACCGCCATGACGGAACTACTCACGCTCAATCACTCGATCGGGACGAAAGTTTGCGCCGACACGTCCGCCCATATCCGTCAATGCCTCTGCCGTTTTCTCGGGCGAGAGACGCATTTTTCGAGGCGATGATGAATTGCAGTGGGACAGAGTAGTGGGACGGAGTAGAGGGACGAATGCGAATGCGGCGTTGTTGCGTGCCGTGCCGGAGTTCATCCCGGTTTTGCGAGCTAACCTTCGTCCTTAAGGGTGCTCAGCGTTTTTGGGTGTTCGCTCCCGAATATTTTTCGTTATGCGACTCTCACCCGAGAATTCACCGCACCAGCGATGTTTTTGCGGAAGCCCAGCGTTATTTTTGTGGAAACTCTGTGAGCGGTTCCAAATCGCGGCGTATCGGACAACCGTGCTGCTGCAATTCGATTTGAATTTCAGCGAGCAAACTGGATTTGAAGATCAGTAGGCGAGGTTGAGCAGCGCGCCGACGCGTTCCGAGGTCGCGGGGTGGCTGCGAAGCAGACGGATTGGATCGTCCTCGAATGCGGTAACCGACAGCAGCGGGAAACCGGCGTGGTGCCGTTCCAGCTTGCCGAGCGCAGCGATCAGCGCCTGCAGGTCTCCGGTCAATTCGAGCGCGGTGGCATCCGCATCCAATTCGCGCGTGCGGGACAGCGCCAGGCCAAGCAAGCGGCCGATCGTCGGAGCGGCGCTCAGCAGCGCGGCCAGCGGCCGGCTGACGGCCATGCCGCTATGCTGTGCTCGCAGCAACGCAAGGCCGGTGAGTGAGGTCCATTCAATCGCGCGATGCAGGGCAGCCGCCCAGCCCATCGTCGAAGCATCATTGTTGCGGATGTGGGCGACTTCATGCGCCAATATGCCGGCGATCTCGTCACGCGTCATGCCGCGCAGCAACCCCTCCGTCAAAACGATCGCGGCACTTCCCGGGCCACCCAGCGCATAGGCATTCATGTCACCCGGTGAAGCGATGCAATAGAGGTCCGGCAATCGGGACAAGCCGGCCCGGCGGCAAACGTCCACAAGGATGTTGAACAGTTGCGGCAACTGGGCGGGATCCAGCAGGCGGGCGCCGAACCACCGATACATGGTCTCGCGCGAAATGGCCGAGCCTTCCGGTCGTGGCCCGCTGCCAAGCAGCGCGCGGTGAACTCCTTCGGTTCCACCAACGATCCAGCCGCACACCGCGAGCAGCAACATCATCGCGGCGATCGCCAATGCGGACGATTGATGGTTGGCGGATTGACGCGCGGGGCGCCCAAAATGCGACGGCTGTTGATCCTGGGAACGGGCGTCGATGCGGCAGCGCAGGAAAAGGCCGGGCTGATCCGCCGGCAAATGCATTTCCACGATGACGGTGGCGCCGGATCGCGAAACGCGCAGCCTTTCCATCTGCGGTGCCAAACGCACCAACCCCAATGAAATGCAAGGCGCCAAGCCCGTGACAGTATTTCGTTCTGTCCGACCACCACGCCAAGCCTCGCGGGCCGCGCCGACGCTGAACACCCTACAATCCCCCCAACCACCGCCATCATCAGGCTAAGCTTCGCTTCCCCTACTGTCATGCCAATTCCATGCCATAGTCACAGAAATGTCTCCGACGATCGTTTTCGACGAAAAGGGAGCCCGAGTTCCATCCGTTGTGATCGAGCATGCCGTCGCGGCGAGCGCGCGCGGGGCAAAAAGCGCAAGATGGCGCTTCGTGGTGGGTGGGATGCCGTATCGCCTGCCTGATTACTGCAGCGGCGGGTCGCCGCTGGTGCGCTTCTTGGCGAGATCCATCTCGGTGACGGCGATCAAAATTTCCGCGCGGGTTTTGAGATCTGGCGCTTCCAGCATCGCCTGCTTTTCCGGCGGGCCGTAGGGCGACATCATTGCGAGCGCGTTGACCAGCGCCTCATTGGGCGCGCTCTCGACGCCCTCCCAGTCCACCTTGAGGTTGTTGGCCTTGAGAAAATCCGTCAGCACCTCGAGCAGCGCCTCGCGGTCGACCGCTTCCTCGCCCTTGCGCGCGGTGAAATCGTCGATGTAGGGAAAATAATCCACCTTGCACTGCCGATACGCGGTCAGCACCGTAATCTCCTCGACTACCTTGAAGCGCGCAATGCCGGTGAGCTCGAGGATGTAGCGGCCGTCGCCGGACTCGGCGATCTGGGTGATGCGCCCGACGCAGCCGACCCGAAACAACGCCGGCCTCGCCGCGTCCTGCGAGTGGGACGCGTCCGGCTGGATCATCCCGATCAGCCGATGGCCGTCGCGCAGCGCGTCGTCCACCATCGCCAGATAGCGCGCCTCGAAGATGTTGAGCGGCATCTGGCCGCGCGGCAGCAGCAGCGCACCGGGCAGCGGAAACACCGGGATCACCTCGGGAAGGTCGCCGGGCCCGCGATATTCGGCATTGATCGGCATAGGCGATCCCGGTGCTAGCTACCTAGAGCCTTGGTTTCCGCGCGCGTTCCAGCCGCAAAACCGGTATCCACACTCGCGCCATGCGCGGGTTATGAGAACAGGATCGTCGACAGCCGCTTTCGCCCCTCGACAGTGGCCTCATCGGTCGGCCCCCAGGCTTCGAAGAACTGCACCAATTGCTTGCGCCCGCCGTCTTCATTCCATTTGCGATCGCGCTTGACGATTTCGAGCAGCTGATCGGTCGCCTCGCTGCGCTTGCCCGAGGCGTTGAGCGCGGTCGCAAGATCGAATCGCGCCTGATGATCGAGCGGGTTTGCGGCGACTTTCTGTTCCAGCTCGGTCACAGGTCCCAGCGCCTTGGCCTGCTCGGTGAGGTCGATCGCGGCCTGCACGGCCTTGACCGCGGGGTCGTTGCGTTTCGATTCCGGCACCATCGCCAGCGTCTGCTTGGCTTGCTCGATGGCGCCGGTCGCCACGTAGGATTTTGCCAGCCCCGCGAGTGCCGCGATGTTGGTGGCATCCGCCGCCAGCACCTCGGCATAGATTTGCGCGGCGGCAGCCGGATCGCCTTCGGCCAGGACCGCGTCGGCCTCTTTCAGGATTTCAGCGATATTGGGTTCGCCCGGCATACCCGCGGTCAGCTTGTTGATGAACGCCGTAACCTGGCTCTCAGGAACTGCGCCCATAAAACCGTCGGCGGGCTGGCCGTTGACGAACGCGATCACCGCCGGGATCGACTGGATCCCCATCTGGCCCGGAATCGCCGGATGCTCGTCGATGTTCATCTTGACCAGCTTGACCTTGCCCTTGCCGGCGCGGACGGCCTTCTCGAGCATCGGCGTGAGCTGGCGGCACGGGCCGCACCAAGGCGCCCAGAAGTCGATCAGCACCGGCTGCCGCTTTGACTCCTCGATGACGTCCTTCACGAAGGTCTGGGTGGTGGTCTCCTTGATCAGATCGGGGGTCGCCTGCGGCGCCGATCCGCTGCTCTGCTCTACTATCGTCACGGGAATCCTCGCCTGATGTTTCGAATTCGGGCCGGTTCTAGCACGCCCCGGGGTGGAGATTCAGAAGTTCTGTTCACCTAAGTGGCGGGTTGGCCCGAAATTTCAATCGGCTCCGGGGGTCACCCTGACGTCGGAGATCGGGTGGGCGGCCGGTATTTCGCGGCCCATGATGGCGCGGCAATCGGGTCCAGCGAAGGAATTGAGCGATGACAAAGGCATATTACTCCACCGTGTTCGCGCGGCCTGCCCCCGAGGTGTGGAAAATCGTTCGCGATTTCAACGACTATTCGGTCTGGGTCGGGGGCGCCGGCGAGAGCCGGATCGAGGACGGCAAATCCGGCGACACCGTGGGCGCCATCAGGAGCGTGCTTTATCAGGGCCGCCACATTCGGCAGCGGCTATTGGCGCAATCCGACGTCGAGCGGTCGCAGACCTACGAATTCTGCGGCCCGCCATCGCTGCCGGTCACCGGCTTTCAGGCCACCTTGCGCGTCACGCCGGTGGTCGATGGCGACCGGGCGTTTGTCGAATGGTGGGCGACATTCGATTGCGACGCCGCCCGCCGCGACGAGCTGGCCGGCACGCTTCGGGGCTGGTTCGCAAAATGGCTCGAATCGCTGCGCACCACACTGGGCCAACCCCAAGGTTCCGGCGGGAAGCCGCCTCAATCAGGACTCAGCGCCGTTTGCGCGCCGTTTTGGACCGATTCCCTCAAATTGCAGGCGATATCGGGGTATCCCACCGATTTTTAAGACCTTGTCCGGCTGTTGCATTCGAGGGCCGCATTTGGCATAGCTCTGCCGTTGCCGGCGAGCGATCGCCGCCAATCGGATGCGGGTGTAGCTCAGTGGTAGAGCACGACCTTGCCAAGGTCGGGGTCGAGGGTTCGAGCCCCTTCGCCCGCTCCAGATTTTCTTGAAGTGGCAGAGTTCGACGAAGGCCCGCTGACGAGCGGGCCTTTCGTTTTTGGCGAGGCGCTTCGGCGAGACGCAGTGATCGCGCCGAGGTAGCGAGCCACAAAAAATCATATCCCAGGAAAAAGTTCCAAAGAAATTTCTTCTCGGCGCAAATTTTTTTTCGAATCGAATCGCTGTCGTCTGACAGGGCCGCGCAGCGCGCGCTTCTCTCGCTTTGCGAATGTGATAACATTTTTTGGTCTGATCCCTCTCAGTGCAGACCACCAAAGTCCGTCTCTCGAAACGTTCGAACAAAAAACAAGCGCAGCCGCATGGCTGCAAAGGGAGCATCGTGATGAAATCGGCTTTCAATCGATCCGTTCTTGCGCTAGCGGCAATCGTCCTTGTCGCGGGGGCCAGCCAGGCCAGAGCACAGGACAAACCCCTCAAGAAGTACGAATCCGGCACCAAGGAATTTTGGACCCATCCGCCGGATGACTGGTTCCTTGGCGACGAGACCGAGGCCCAAAAGGGTCTCGCACCGCCGTCGGGTCCGCCGACCGGCGCCTCGCAAGCCGAACTCGACGCGCTGATGAAGAAGATAAAACTGCCGCCGGGCTTCAAGATCGAAGTCTATGCGCCGGGTGTGCTGCAAGCGCGGCAGATGGCCTGGGGCGACAAGGGCACGCTGTTCGTAGGCTCCTTTGACCTCGGCGACGTCTATGCCATCACCGACAATGGCGGCAAGAAGGAGGTCAAGACCATCCTCAAAGGTCTGAACATGCCCACCGGTCTCGCCTTCCGCAATGGCGCGCTCCACGTCATCGCCGTCGACAAGCTGCGCAAATACGACAACGCTGAGGCCAATCTCGATCATCTCGGCGAAGGCAAGGTGATCTATGACGACATGCCCTCCTACGCGGCCCATGGCTGGAAATATCTCGCCGCCGACAAGGATGGCTGGTTTTACGTGCCGTTCGGGCCTCCCTTCAACATCGGGATTCCGCCGACCAGCGTGTCGCAAATCCTCCGCGTCGATTCCCAGACCGGCAATGCCGAAATCTGGGCGCTCGGCGTCCGCAACAGTGTTGGCGGCGATGTCGATCCGCGCACCGGAAAATACTGGTTCACCGAGAACGCGCGCGACTGGATCAGCGACGACCTGCCGAGCGACAAGCTCAACATGATCTCGAAGATCGGCGAGCACTTCGGCTATCCCTACTGCCACCAGGGCGACCTGCCGGATCCGAAATTTGCGATGGGTCACAAATGTTCGGAATTCACCCCGCCGGT
>JAQGKJ010000856.1 GCA_028290165.1 Bradyrhizobium sp.
CTCAAATGCGCCCCCGCTCCGGCCCGCGCCGCTGGCCGCCGCGCCGGCGCTGCCATCCAATGGCCTGCCGGCCCAACTTGACCTCAAAAATGCGCAGCGCTTTGATCTAGCCCTTGGCGGATCGCACGGCGACTGGGTCAGGCCCTCGAATTTCGCAAGCTCGGCGCCAGCAGCCTTCCGCACCAAGGCCGGCCGCACGGTGGTGCTGGCCCTGACCAATCGCAGCGAGATCCCCACCGTGTTCCACCTCCACGGACATCACTTCCGGCTGCTGGACCGGCTCGACGATGGCTGGAAGCCATTCTGGCTGGACACACTGGCGGTTGAATCCGGGCAGACGCAGCGCATTGCCTTTTCAGCCGAATATGCCGGGCGCTGGCTGATCGAGGCTGTCGCGACCGACTGGGCGGCGCTGCGCCTCGTGCGATGGTACAGTGTCGAGTGAGGAAACAAATATGAGCCCAACCCCGCCTACCATCCGCGGCGTCAAAGCGCGGGCCGTCGACGTGCCGATCTCGCGGCCGGTGAAGAACGCCTTCGGCGTGATCCGCTCGGCGCCCCTGGTGCTGATCGATGTCACGACCGATCAGGGCCTTACCGGGCGCTCCTACATCTTTGGCTACGCCAGATTGACACTTAAGCCGCTGGTGCAGCTGATCGGCGAAATTGGTTCCGATCTGACCGGCAAGGCGATCGCACCGTTCGATCTGATGGCACAGATGGATGCCAAATTCAGGCTGCTCGGCTGGCAGGGCCTGGTCGGCATGGCGGTGTCGGGGCTCGACATGGCGTTCTGGGACGCGCTGGGCCAGGCGGCGGGTCTGCCGCTCGCGACATTGCTTGGCGGCTCGCCACGGCCGATTCGGGCCTATGACAGCTACGGCGCGGTCGACCCCGTCGCCGACGAGGGAGCCTTGCGCCGCTCGCTCGATCAGGGATTTCGCGGTATCAAGATCAAGGGCGGAGACGGCGATCTCGCCAATGATGAGCGCGTCGTCAAGGCCGTGCGCGGCCTCATCGGTCCCGAGATCGCGCTGATGCTGGATTTCAATCAGTCGCTCCATCCCTCTGAGGCGAGCCGTCGCATCGACCGCTTGGCGGCCTACGATCTGCATTGGATCGAGGAGCCTGTGGCTGCAGAAAATCTTCAGGGCCATGCCAAGGTGCGGCGGACATCGCCGATATCGATTCAGTCCGGCGAGAACTGGTGGTTTCCGCGCGGCTTTGCGGAGGCGATCGCGGCGGACGCCAGCGACTTCATCATGCCTGACCTGATGAAGGTCGGCGGCGTCACCGGTTGGCTTCGGGTCGCAGGCCAAGCCGAGGCGGCCTCAATCCCGATGTCGAGCCACCTGTTTGCGGAAGCGAGCGCCCACATGCTCGCGGTGACGCCGACCGCGCACTGGTTGGAGGTCCTCGACCTCGCCCGCGCGATCCTGGCTGAGCCGATCGAGATCGTCGATGGCGCCGTCACCGCGCGCGGTCCCGGTCTCGGACTGTCATGGGACGAGGCCGCGGTCGCAAAATACCTTTTGTGAATGGTCTTTTGATTGCCTCAATACTCGATGCCGAACTCATCATAGAGACGCCGGAACACCGCCGGCAACGTCTCCGGCAGATCTTCGGCGATCAGGCCGGGGCCGGCTTCGCGCGCCGCCGCGCCATGCATCCAGACCCCCATAGAGGCGGCCTCGAACGCTGGCACGCCTTGCGCCAAAAGGCCGGCGATGATCCCCGCCAGCACATCGCCGGCACCCGCGGTGGCAAGCCAGGGCGGCGCGTTGGCGGCGATGGTGGCGCGCCCATCCGGTGAGGCCACCACCGTATCCGGACCCTTGAGCAGGACAATCGCACCGGAGCGCTCAGTGGCTGCCCGCACCCGTTCGAGCTTCGAGCGAAATGGATGTTTGTTGCTGATGTCGCTGAACAGCCGTGGGAATTCGCCCTCGTGCGGCGTGAGAACGACTTGCGGATCGTGCGATGCTTTAATCGCTTCGAACAGATGATCAGGTGCATCCGCAAAGCTCGTCAGCGCGTCGGCATCCAGCACCAGGTTTCGTTTCGCCGAAAGCGCGGTCAGGACAAAATCGCGGGTGCGCTCGCCGACGCCAGCGCCCGGTCCGATCACGCAGGTATTGAGACGCTTGTCGGCCAACAATTCTGCAAACTCGACCACCGTGTCGGTGGCGCAAACCATCACGGCAGTCAGCGCCGAGGCGTTGATAGCAAGCGCGTCGCGGGGCGAGGCCAGCGTGACCAGTCCTGAGCCAGCCCGGAGCGCGCCACGCGCCGACATCCGCGCCGCACCGGTCGCGGCCATGTCGCCGGAGACGACGATCGCGTGGCCACGGGCATATTTGTGGCCATCGATCTTCGGCACCGGAAATAACTTGCGCCAGACCTGCGGAATGTTTTCGAACGTCTGCGGTTTGATTTCCTCCAAAACGTGCGGATCGATCCCGATATCGGCAACGCGCACGCGCCCGCAATAAATCCGGCCCGGCAACAACAGATGCCCCGGCTTGCGCCGGAAGAACGTGACGGTTTCGGTCGCGCGGACCGCAATCCCCATGACGGCGCCGGTGTCGCCGTTGATGCCGCTCGGCAGGTCGACGGCGAGAACCGGCGCGCCGTTGGCGTTGATCGCCTCGATCATGTCGTACGGTTCGCCCTTGACCGGCCGGTTGAGACCGGCGCCGAACAGCGCATCGATGATCAGCGCCGGCTTGCCGATCGCCTGGGGATTGAACGGCAGCACCGGATATTTCCAGCCCCGCGCCGCCAACGCCGCATCGCCCTGCAGGCTGTCGCGCTCGCACAGCAGGATCACCGAGACCTCGCGGCCGCGTGCGGCGAGTTCGGCCGCCGCTACAAAACCGTCGCCGCCATTGTTG
>JAQGKJ010000862.1 GCA_028290165.1 Bradyrhizobium sp.
CGCCAGGATGGCGAGATTGTGCCGCTGGCCGGGCCCTCGTACGGGCATCTCAAAAGGGTTGCCCGCTGGGCGCCAGCCCCATAAGAAGCGGACGCTGCAAACGCGGCGCGCTGGGGTTACCGGCCGCGGGGCCAACTCAAACGACGAGTGTTGATTTGCCTTCTCCCGACACCGAAGCAGTGGCCGTTTCCGTCGTCGTCCCCGTGCGCAACGAGGCCGACAATTTGGCGCCGCTGGTTGCGGAAATCGCCGCCGCCCTCGACGGCCGATGGGTCTATGAAATCATCTACGTCAATGACGGCTCGACCGATGCGACCGCCGAACGGCTTGCCGAGATCATGAAACAGCGCCGCAATTTGCGTCAGATCCGTCACGCCAAATCGTCGGGCCAGTCGGCGGCGATACGCAGCGGGGTGCGCGCCGCGCGCGGCGCGATCGTGGCGACGCTCGACGGCGACGGGCAGAATAATCCGGCCTTCCTGCCGGATCTGATTGCGGCAATCGAGAACGGTGGCGACCGCGTCGGCCTCGCCGCCGGTCAAAGAGTCGGGCGCAAGGATACCGGGTTCAAGAAGATCCAGTCGCGCATCGCCAACGGCGTGCGCAACGGAATCCTGCGCGACGGCACCCGCGACACCGGCTGCGGCCTGAAGGCATTCCGGCGCGAGATTTTCCTGATGCTGCCTTATTTCGACGGGCTGCATCGCTTTCTGCCGGCGCTGATGCGCCGCGAGGGTTTTGAAATTGCCTATGTCGACGTCATCGACCGGCCGCGCCATTCCGGCGTGTCGAATTACGGTTTCTTCGACCGGCTATGGATCGGGATCATGGATCTCGCCGGCGTATGGTGGCTGATCCGCCGCAAGAAGCCGACACCCGTTGCGACCGAGGTGACCTCATGACTGACCTCTTCAACAATCTTGCGAGCTACCTGCACGACGTCTTCGTGATAAAATTCGACGGCTGGGTCATTCTGGGATTCGTGGCGCAGGGCTTCTTCACCATGCGTTTCGTGGTGCAGTGGATCGCTTCGGAACGCGCGCGCAAGAGCGTGATCCCGGTGGCGTTCTGGTTTTTCTCGATCGGCGGCGGCGCGCTGCTGCTGGTCTACGCGCTGTACCGCCGCGACCCGGTGTTCATCGCAGGCCAGGCGCTCGGGCTGCTGGTCTATATCCGCAACCTGTATTTCATCATCGTCAATGGACGGCAGGCGTCATCCGCGGAGGGTTGAGCATTGCGCTGCGGCCAACGGCCTGGATTTGCCAGAAAAAGACCTGCCGCGCGCGGTGAACAGAGCCCGCTAATCGATTGCCAAGCCAAAGGATTCACCGCTGCCGGCGGCAGCGTGTCCGGATCCGTTTTGGCGTTCTACCGGGCGGGCCGTTCGCCGGCTGCGTCGCGTCCAATTTTACGTAACATTCAGCTATTGGCGGTACAAAATATTAATCGGCCCCAGAACAGCGCCCAAAACGCTCAGGATGAGCGATGTCAGATCCAGGTCTATCCATCGTCGACGAAGTCGAAGCGGCGATCCATATCGGCTCGCCGGAAAAACGCTTGGACACCATCAAGCGTGTCACCGATCTGTTTCTGGTGTCCGCCGGCAGCTTCAATAGCGAGCAAATTGGCCTGTTCGACAATGTGCTCGAGCGACTGATCAGGACGATCGAGATTCGGGCGGTCGCCGATCTCGACTCCCGGATAGCGCTTGCTGAAATCAGCGCCCAATTCGCGTCCGTCGCCCAGGCACCGCCCGCCGTTGTCCGCCGTCTCGCGGGGAACGACCATATCAGCATCGCCGGCCCGGTTTTGACGGAGTCGGCGCGTCTCAGCGAGGGCGATCTGGTCGAAATCGCGAAAACGAAAAGCGAGCAGCATCTGTGGGCCATTTCGGCGCGCTGGTGGTTGAAGGAAGTTGTCACCGACGCGCTATTGGCCCGCCGCTATCCAAGCGTCAGCCGCCGGCTCGTCAATAATCCCGGTGCGCGGGTTTCCTCAGCCGGATTTGAAATCGTTCTGGCGCAGGCCGAGTCCGATCCCGAACTTGCTGTCGAAACCGGGATCCGGGTCGATTTGCCGGCGGAACTGCGCCATCAATTATTGAGCAACGCCACCGAAGCGGTCCGATCCCGGCTGTTGTCACGCGCGCCACCGCATATGTTCGAGGACATCCGAGGTGCGATTGCTGCGGTTGCGGCGGGCGCAAACCGCGAAATGTCAGCGGTCCACGACTTTGCCGCAGCCAGGCGCTTCGTGGCGCTGCTCAAGAACAAGTGCGAGTTGAATGAATCGACCTTGTACGGCTTCGCCAAACAGCGAAAATATCAAGAGACGGTCGCAGCCCTTGCCGAGTTGTCGCAATCCACCATCGAGGTGGTGCGTCCATTGATGCAAAGCCTTCGGGACGACGGCGTCCTGGTTCCCTGCAAAGTGGCGGGACTTGGCTGGGAGACCGTCCATGCCGTGCTGGAGAGCCGCTTTGCGACGGGTTCACTGGGGCCGCATGAATTGGCTGAGGCCAAAGCTCAATTTGCCCGACTGACAACTGAAAACGCCCGCCGGTTGCTCAGGTTCTGGCAGGTGCGATCGACCGCTTCACCACGTCCAAATTGATTGCCGGCGCCTGTCTCGGCCGCCGGCCGATATTCGTCACTGCGGAAAGGCGCGGGCAAGTCTTCCTCAGTTGTGGCGGATCAAAAGCAGATACCGAGGATTCTTGCCCGGCAAGATTGAGCAGGCGATTTGCTTTTGGCTGCCCGAGGCATTCTCTTAGCCGAAGCGACCGGCAGCGGCTCATGTTCGTCGGCGATCTCCATTGCCCAATAAGTGCGATGTGAAACCGTGCTTGTTGCGCTGGCGACGCCGACGCGAGACGCTTTGGGAAGCAAGAGATTCTTTCGATGTCCGCTCGAGGCAATCCATTGATCGAGCGTTTTTTCGAAAATGTC
>JAQGKJ010000876.1 GCA_028290165.1 Bradyrhizobium sp.
GGCGCCATCTTCTGGAGAGCCCAAGACATGAAGAAGACATTTGCTGCCTTCGTCGCGGTCGCAACGATCGCCGGCTCGCTCGCCGCGACACCCGCGAGCGCGCAGCTCGGCCTCGGCGCAGCCGTGGCAGGCGGAATCATCGGCGGCGCCATCGTTGGCGGAGCCATCGCCTCGAGCCGCCCCGCCTATGGCGGTCCAGTATACGTAGAAGGACCGCCGCCGGGCTGCTATTGGACGCGGCAGCGCTATTGGGATGGCTACGGCTGGCAAGTCCGCCCTGTTCAGGTCTGCAACTAGCCAACCGATCGACGCATCATCGCGCGCATTACAGGCCCGGCCGAACTTCGGCCGGGTTTTTTCTTTCATGGCGTCGAGCGAAGCGGATTCCCGTTCGCATGAAGGAGCGGTGCCAAAACAAGAATTTCTAACGCGCCGCGCTGATCGAACGCAGCACCGCTTCGCTCGGCCAGCAATCTACCTTGAGGCCGGCGAATTTCTGGTAGGCGCCGAGCGCCGCGCGCGTCTTCATTCCCGCCTTGCCGTCCACCTTGTCGGCATAGAGGCCGACGCGGGTCAGGCCACGCTGCATGGCTTCGACGTCGGCGGTGCGTAACTGGGTCGAAGCCGACCACGGCGTCGCGAACGGCTGCGGGCTCAACATGCGGTCAGAGAGGTGGCCCACGAACAGCACGTACAGATCCGAAAAATTGTATTCCTTGATGACGAAATAATTCTTGGTGGTCAGAAATGCCGGGCCATAAATGCCCTCGGGCTGCAGCAGCGAGGCTGGCTGCGCCTGTTCGGCCGGGTTGAGCTTTTCTCCGCGCACCGGCACAAAACCCTGGCGCAGCCATTCGCCGATCGGTTTTGTCACTTCGGGCACGCCCTGGGTGCAATCGACGCTGGCCGGCGCGCGCACCTCATAAGCCCAGCGCACACCGGGCTGCCAGCCCTTGTTGACGAGCTGCTGGGCTGCGGAAGCGAGCGCATCCGGCACCGAGTGCCAGATGTCCTTGCGGCCGTCGCCGTCGAAATCGACGCCGTGCTTGTAAAATTCCGACGGCAGGAATTGCGTAAGGCCGGTGGCGCCGGCCCAGGACGCGCGCATGTCCTTGCGCGCCACCTCGCCGTCGCCGATCATCTTCATCGCCCGGATGAATTCGTTTCGATACTGATCCTTGCGCCGGCCGACATAGGCCTGCGTCGCCAGTACGCGCAACTCATCGTAAGGCAGCGTGTAGCGGCCGAAGTCGGTTTCACGGCCCCAGATCGCGAGCACGATGGTGGCGGGAACGCCGAAGCGCGACTCGATCCCAGCCAGCGCGGATTGATACTTCTGCATCAGCCGCTGGCCTTCGGTGGCCAGCCGCGCAATGCTGGCCTCCTTCAGGTAGTCGGCCGGCACCTGCACAAATTCGGCCTGTGACGGCGCGCCTGTCGCGGGACGCCCGGGCAAGAACAGATCGGGCAATTTGTAATCGGGCTCGAGGCCGCTGGTCTGCGCATCGAACGTCGCGCGCGAGACGCCTGCGGCCTGCGCCTCCGGCCACAGCGAGGCGATGAATTGGGTGAAGCCGGCGTCGGGTGCGGCGGCGGCAAACTGCGTTGCCATCGCCTGCAGGATAATCGTCGCGGCAATGATTTTAGTGTTCAGCGACATGTCCATCTCCCGGTACTCTGGTATATCGATTCGAAGGCAAAGTGCGAAGGCCGATGCTGAATTCAGAGCAATCCGGGCCCTAGCTGGTGCCAGCCGGGGGAGCGTTCAGATGATGCTTGCAGTGTTCGCGACGATGTCACTTGCACTCCTGGCCGGCTATTGCGGACCGCGGTGGTTCGCCATCCTCTCGATGCTGGTCTGCCTGGCTCTGTCGATCGGACTGTTTCTGTTTGAAATCTACAGCCCGGAGTATGGCTTCCATATGCCATGGCTGCAGGTGCAGATCGATGCCGTTCCGCATGTTTGGTCGGGCGGAGACCAATCGTGAACATCACGACAGGCGCGCGCCTGCCCGCGACGCTGAACGATCTCTTCCTGTTTGCCATGATGCTGACGATTGCCGGCATCCTGACAATGGCGATGATCTTCCAATTTTACGGCGGCGAAATCCCCTGCCCGCTGTGCCTGCTGCAACGTGTAGCGATGTTCGGCGTCTGCTATGGCATTATCCTGCATTTCCACCACGGCTATTCCGCGCGTAACGCCGGCGTCAGCATGCTGTTCGCGCTGTTCCTGCTGATCGTGTCGGTGCGCCAGACCTTGCTCGACATCTATCCGAGGCCCGGCCATAGCTATATCGGCAGCGCGATCCTCGGTTTGCACATGCCGGTGTGGTCGGTCGTGACCGCAACGGCGATCCTGCTTGCTTTCGCGACCAAGCTCGCGGTTCTCGACGGCGAACATCTGCGCGATCCACAACCGTCGCCAGCGTTTGGCCGCCTTGCCCGACTGCTTAGCCTCTACGTGATCGCGATCTGCCTGATCAATCTTGTCTCGGTGATCCTTCAGTGCGGCGCCGGCGCGTGCCACACCTTTGGATACAAACTGCTGAGCGGTTCGTAAACGGCGCGACGGCAAATCGAGCCGATCGACCTCACCTTGTAAGCTTCTTGTACTTCACGCGGTGCGGGATGATGGAATCCTGGCCCAGCCGGCGCATCTTGTCTTTTTCATAGTCCTGGAAATTGCCTTCGAACCATTCAACATGGCTGTCGCCTTCGAAAGCGAGCATGTGGGTGGCGATGCGATCGAGGAACCAGCGGTCGTGGCTGATGATCACGGCGCAGCCCGCGAAATCCTCCAGCGCTTCTTCCAGCGCGCGCAGCGTATCGACGTCGAGATCGTTGGTGGGCTCGTCGAGCAGCAGTACATTGGCGCCCGATTTCAGCATCTTCGCCAGATGCACGCGGTTACGCTCGCCGCCCGACAGCGAGCCTACCTTCTTCTGCTGGTCGGCGCCCTTGAAGTTGAACGACGAGCAGTAGCCGCGCGAATTGACCTCGCGCTTGCCCAGAAGAATAAGCTCGTTGCCACCGGAGATTTCCTCCCACACGTTCTTCTTGCCGTCGAGCGAGTCGCGGGACTGGTCGACATAGCCGAGATCCACGCTCTCGCCGACCGTGATGCTGCCCTTGTCCGGCTGGTCCTGGCCGGTGATCATCCGGAACAGCGTGGTCTTTCCGGCGCCGTTCGGACCGATCACGCCGACGATGCCGCCGGGCGGCAGCTTGAAGGTCAAATTGTCGATCAGCAGCCGCTCGTCGCCGAATCCTTTGGTCAGCCCCTCGAAATCGATCACATTCTGGCCCAGGCGCTCGGCCACCGGAATCGTGATCTGCGCGGTCTGGGTCTGCTTCTCGCTCGCCTGCTTCAGGAGTTCCTCATAGCGCTGGTAGCGCGCCTTGGACTTGGCCTGACGCGCCTTCGGCGAGGCCGCGATCCACTCCTGCTCGCGCGTCAGGGTGCGCTGATGCGCGGCGTCCTCGCGGCCCTCCTGCTCGAGGCGCTTCTGTTTCTGCACGAGCCAGGAAGAGTAGTTGCCCTCGTAGGGAATGCCCTTGCCGCGGTCGAGTTCGAGAATCCATCCCGTGACGTTATCGAGGAAATAGCGGTCATGGGTCACGATCAGGATGGCGCCGGGATAGTTGCGCAAATGGCCTTCCAGCCACGACACCGACTCGGCGTCGAGATGGTTGGTCGGCTCGTCGAGCAGCAGCAGCTCCGGTTGGTCGAGCAGCAGCCGGCACAGAGCGACCCGGCGGCGCTCGCCGCCGGACAGTTTTGCGACATCGGAATCGTCGGGCGGGCAGCGCAGCGCGTCCATCGCCTGGTCGACCTTGCTGTCGAGATCCCACAGGCCCGCGGCCTCGATCTCGTCCTGCAGTTTGGTCATCTCGTCGGCGGTCTCGTCGGAGTAATTGACCGCGAGCTCATTGTAGCGGTCGAGGATCGCCTTCTGCTTGGCCACCCCCAACATGACGTTTTCGCGCACGGTCTTGGTGGCGTCCAGCTGCGGTTCCTGCTCGAGGTAGCCGACGCGGGCGCCATCGGCGACCCAGGCTTCCCCGTTATATTCCTTGTCGATACCGGCCATGATCCGCAGCAGCGTCGATTTGCCGGAGCCGTTGACGCCGAGCACGCCGATCTTGGCGTCGGGGTAGAACGACAGATGGACGTTATCGAGCACCTTGCGGTTGCCGGGATAGGTCTTGGACAGGCCTTGCATGAAATAGACGAACTGACGGGCCATCGCGATCCCTTAAAACCGTGGATTTACGGAGATTTGCTGGCGCTGATGTAGCGGCGCGGCCCCCAAAGGGCAACCGCGCGGGCGGCGTTTTCCATCCGTTCACCAGTATCAATACGGATAGCGACAATTGAAACCTTCTTTTAATGACTCCGGCCGGAAACTACCCGCCAGCGCCCCAAAAAGCGCTCCACGACAGAAGTCGTCGGACAAAAAAGGCAGGACTCGTCATGACAATGATCACCTCGGAATCCCTTTCACCCTCGGCGGACGGCCGCGACGGGTCCAATTTTTTCGCTGAAATCGGCGTCTTCTGGCGCCAGTTTTTCGCCCGTGCCTTCAACCCCTACCGGCCCGAACTGCACTATATGCGCGGCCCGGGGCCGGCCTGGCGCGCCAAGCACATGGGCTCCGCGACCTGATCGTCCCCGATGTCCCGGCCGCGACCTCAAGCGCCCGCGCGCTTTCGGCCGGAGCACTTTTTAGGGGCGCGGGACGCTTGCGCGCCGAACGATTGCGCGCGACCATGGCGCCTCCCGGACGGTACGTTTCCTTAACCGTCATCATCGCTGAGACGGACCTTTTCCATGACGCGGCTGCGCTGTGCAATTCTCGACGACTACATGAATCTGGCTTTGCGGGTAGCGGACTGGTCCAAGGTCAGCGACCGGGTCGATGTCACGGTGTTCGACCAGCCCTTTGCCTCGCCTGAGGCCGCGGCCAGCGCGCTGAAGGATTTCGAGATCAT
>JAQGKJ010000891.1 GCA_028290165.1 Bradyrhizobium sp.
CCGGGGCGCTGGCGCTGGCGGGCGCCGCGACGCAAGCCGGTCCGGCCGGGGCGCAAGCCGGGCCCAGGCCGATTTTCCCGGTGCCGGCGACGACGATCCCGATTGTCGGCGAGACCGACGTGTTCCAGGTCCGCCGCATCTATTGCATCGGCCGCAACTATGCCGCGCACGCGATCGAGCGCGGCTCCGATCCGAACCGCGAGCCGCCGTTCTTCTTCCAGAAGCCGACGGACGCGATCCAGAACGTCGCGGTCGGCACGGTCGCCGATCATCCCTATCCCTTGCTGACCAAGAACTATCACCATGAAGTCGAGTTGGTGGCGGCGCTGAAATCGGGTGGCACCGATATCGCCCCCGAGCAGGCGCTCGATCACGTCTATGGCTATGCGCTCGGCCTCGACATGACTCGGCGCGACCTGCAGAACGGCATGGCGGCGGAAAAGAAGCCGTGGGAAATCGGCAAGAGTTTTGATCACGCCGCGGTGCTTGGCCCAATTCACCCGGCCGCCAAAACCGGACATTTCACCAAGGGCGCGATCTCGCTGGCCGTCAACGGCACGGTCCGGCAAAGCTCCGATCTGGACAAGATGATCTGGAGCGTGGCCGAGCAAATCGCAAAACTGTCCGAGGCGTTCGAGCTGAAGGCCGGCGACATCATCTATTCCGGCACGCCGGAGAATGTCGGCCCGGTGGTCAAGGGCGACGTGCTGTTGTGCAAGCTGGAAGGCCTGCCGGACATGTCGATCCGGATTACGTGAGGACGCCATTGGTGTCGTCCCCGTTTCGCGGGGACGGGGCGAACTCACCCCACCAGATCCGCGAACTCCGGATGCTTGCGCAAATAATCCACCACAAAGCCGCAGCCGGCGATGACCTTTGATCCGTCGGTGCGGATCAGCTGCAGTGCGCCCTGGATCAGCTCGGAGGCGATGCCGCGCCCGCGCAAGCTCCGCGGCGTCTCGGTATGGGTGATAATCACCGTCGAGGGCGCCAGGCGATAATTCGCAAACGCCACATTACCCTCGACGTCGAGTTCGAAGCGGCTTTGGGCTTTGTTGTCCCGGACGGATGCGGCGGCCATACCATCAACTTTCGGAAAAAACGATTCGAGCCAGTCATTTAGGTGCGTGAACCCACCGATGCAAACGAAAATGGCGAGCGGAGGCATCAGGGACATGCGTATTTTGGCTTGGCTGGGAGCCTCGATGCTCGGGATGGCCCTGTTGATCGCGAACCCGCTTGCCGCCGCCCAGGAGGACAAGACTTCGAACGACAAGATCTGGCAGGCCTGCATCGGCCCCGTCAGCTCTCCGGACGACCGGGTCTCGGCCTGCTCCGAAATTATCGACGCCAAGGTGGAGACCGGCCGCAAACTGGCCGCCGCCTATTGCAACCGCGGCCACGGCCTGACCGAAAAACGCGAGCTCGATCGCGCGCTCGCCGATCTCGACCACGCGATCGAGATCGACCCAGCCTACGCATGTGCCTATACCAATCGCGGCCGGGTCTACGCCTTCAGGCGCGATCTCGATCGCGCCATCGCCGATTATGACGAGGCGATCCGCATCGAACCGTCGGCAGCGCTCGCCTACAACAATCGCGGCGACGCCTGGTTCGGCAAGGGCGACGCCGATCGCGCCATGGCCGATTTCAACACCGCGATCAAGCTAGACCCCAAATTGGCCATCGCCTACGGCAATCGCGGTTTTGTCTATTACCGCAAGCGCGACTTCGAGCACGCGATTGCCGACTACAGCATGCAAATAAAACTTTCACCCGATGTGCTTGCCTATATCAACCGCGGCAACTACCGAGATTCCGAACAGCTGACCGGGCCGCCGCCGATTATGCCGAAGTGATCAGGCTGGCACCGACCGATGCGCGCGGCTGGCGCAATCGTGGCATGATCCGGCTCTACCAGGGTGACAACAAGGGTGGCCTCGCCGATTACGATCACGCCGTGCAATACGATCCGACGGACGTGCTTTCCTGGAATAATCGCGCTCAGGCGAAGATGCGGCTTGGCGACAAGCCCGGCGCGATTGCGGATTTCAGGAAAGCGCTGGAGCTTCGCCCCGATCTGCGCTCCGCGCGCGACGTCCTGCAGCAGCTCGCACCGCAAAGTAGCGCCGCGGCTAGATCATCAGGTTTTCATCAGGTCGGCATAGTCGGGGTGCTTTTCGATGAAGGCTTTGACGAACGGACATTGCGCGATCACCTTCAGGCCGTCGGCGCGGACCTGGTCAAGGGCGCCCTGGATCAGTTTCGAGGCAATGCCCCTGCCACCGAGCTCCGGCGGCACCTCGGTGTGGATGAAGGTGATGATGCCGTCGTCGATCTTGTAATAGGTCGCGGCGAGATGGTCGTCGACGGCGAGTTCGTAGCGGTGATGTGCCGGGTTATTGACGATGTCGCTCATGCGTCTCGTTCCAATTCTGCGTGATCAGTTCTTCAGGGATTCGTCGAGCATCCCGCGGATCGACCACGGCTTGCCGTCCGTGGCACCACGGATGTCGTCGATCTTCCATTGCGCACCCTCGAGCAGGAAATCATAGCGGATCACGGCGTCCTCAGGCTTGGTCCGGGCTGCGTTGTAGCCAGTGAGGGTTACCGCAATGGTGGCGCGTTGGCTGTTGAAAGTTTCGGTCGACATCGAAAAGGACTTGACGTCCGGCTCCTGCGAATTGGTGACGGGATCGAAATCCACGGGCCCGACATCGCCCTTCGGCGTGTGGGCGTCGGCCCTGAGCCACAATGCCGTTAGTGATCGCGACAGATAGCGCGCGCGATCCGACTTGCTGGCCGTGATGAACCCGCCGCCACCGTCGCCCTTGCCCCTCGCCACGCGGGTATAGATGGCATTGAGAATGGAGCGCGGATCGTCCGGGGTCGCCGGGTCCGCAGGGGCCGGGCAGCAGGTGGCCGCGAGCAGGCCGGCCGCCCCGGTCAAGATCAGCGATCGGCGGGCGATCATGGGGTCCTCCGTCGGTTGCGTGTGGTCCTTATAACCGGAACGTCGCGAATGCGATAATCTGCCTTTTTGGGCCGAACCTTGTCGCCGGTTGCACATGCATCAGGGAGCGTTGCGTCACGGCAAAGCCGTTTGGCTTCGAGATGCCGAAGTGAGGATGCCGGACCCGTTGGCTCGCGCCCCGGAATGACGTACAGAATTTCGGCCAATTCGGAGAGGAAACATCATGAAGCTCGTTCTCACCTTGCTCGGCGTCGTGCTGCTCGTCGTCGCGGCGGTTTATTTCCTGATGCCGGCGGATCAATTGCCGGGCTTTTTCCCCGGCCACGAGGCCGGCGTGACGCGCATGCACTACAAGCACGGCATCGTGTCGGGCGCTGTCGGTGTAGTGCTGCTGGCGGCAGGAGCGTGGATGGGTCGGAGGTGAGGGCGTGACCGGTCCTGTCGCGACTGCCGCGCCCTCAGGTGGCCTGACGCCGATGTCCCGCCGGGCTATGAATCTTGCGCAGGTCCTGACCCAGAATGCGCGCCGGCACGGTGAGCGCATCGGCTTCATCTGGGGCGAGAAGTCCTGGACCTGGCGCACCATCGACGCCCGCGTCTCGGCGCTGGCGGCAGCCCTTAACGCGCGCGGTATCGAGAGGGGCGACCGCATCCTGGTGCATTCCAAGAACTGCGACGAGATGTTCTGGTCGATGTTTGCGGCCTTTCGTTTGGGCGCGGTCTGGGTGCCCACCAATTTCAGGCTGATGCCGGACGAGGTTGCGTATCTCGCCACGGCTTCCGGCGCCAAGGCGTTTCTTTGCCACGGCGATTTTCCCGATCATGCCACCGCAGTGCAGGCCTCGAGCCCGGCGCTGGCTTTTACCTGGCGGATCGGCGTCGGCGCGCTCGGCGAGAAATCCCTGAGCGAAGCGATCGCAGCGCATGCCGGCGCCGAAATCGCCAATGCAGGCGTGGAGTACGACGATCCCTGCTGGTTCTTCTTAACCTCCGGCACCACCGGACGCTCCAAGGCCGCCGTGCTGACCCATGGCCAGATGGCTTTTGTGGTGACCAATCACCTCGCCGACCTCATGCCCGGCACGACCGAGAATGATGCGTCGCTGGTGGTGGCGCCCTTGTCGCACGGAGCCGGCGTGCATCAGCTCGTGCAGGCCGCGCGCGGCGTTCCGACCATCCTCTTGCCCACCGAGCGTTTCGATATCGACGAGGCGTTCCGCCTGATCGAGCGGCATCGTGTCAGCAATATTTTTACGGTGCCCACCATCCTGAAGATGATGGTCGAGCATCCCGCGGCCGACCGCTACGACCACTCATCGCTGCGCCACGTCATCTATGCCGGCGCGCCGATGTACCGCGAAGACCAGAAGGCGGCCTTGAAAAAACTCGGCAAGGTGCTGGTGCAGTATTTCGGGCTCGGCGAGGTTACCGGCAATATCACGGTGCTGCCGGCGGCGCTGCACGACCCCGAGGACGGGCCGCAGGCGCGGATCGGCACTTGCGGATACGAACGCACGGGCATCCAGGTCTCGATCCAGGACGATCAGGGGCGCGAACTGAAACCGTTCGAGACCGGCGAGATCTGCGTCATCGGCCTCGCCGTGTTCGCGGGCTATTACGATAACCCCGAGGCCAATGCCAAGGCGTTCCGCGATGGCTGGTTCCGCACCGGCGACCTCGGCCACATCGACGAAGAGGGGTTTGTCTATATCACCGGCCGCGCTTCCGACATGTACATCTCAGGCGTGTCCAACATCTATCCGCGCGAGGTGGAGGAGAAGATCCTCACCCATCCCGCGATCGGAGAGGTGGCGATCGTGGGCGTGCCGGATCCGGTCTGGGGCGAGGTCGGCATCGCCGTCTGCGTCGCGCGCGAGGGCGCGGGTACAGTGACGGAAGCGGAGATGGCCGGTTTCCTGGCTCCAAAAGTGCCGCGCTACAAAATGCCAAAACGCTTTTTCTTTTGGGACGCGTTGCCGAAATCCGGCTACGGCAAGGTGCCGAAGCGATTGATCCGCGACGAGCTCGAGGCGCGCGGCCTGCTCGATTTGACAGCGAAGCAGAAGAGTTAATGCGAAGCATCGCCCAGCCCGGCCGGCCGGCGCCCGAGCGCATCCAATGGGCGGAAGCGCGAGGCCGCGCCTTCGCCTTCACGCTGCAAGCGGGCCTGCCGCTATTGGAAGCCGCGCGCCGCGGCTTTGCGGCAGAAGGATTTGCCGGCGGCGTGCTCAACATCAGCGGCGGGGCGCTCGGCCCGTTTGCCTATGTCATGCCGGCGCTTTCGACGACCGGCGAGAACGCCGCGTTCTATAGCGAGACGTTTCGGCCCGCCGGCATCACGCGGCTCAGAACCGGAGCCATGACTCTCGGACGGCGCGACGGCGCTGCCTTCTTCCACTGCCACGCTCTGTGGACCGAAGCCGACGGACGCGCGGGCGGCGGCCATATCCTGCCCGAGGAAACCGTGGTCGCCGAGCCTTTTGCGGTAGAGGCCTTCGGCCTCGATGGCGCGGTGTTTGCGGCGGAGCCTGACCCCGAGACCAATTTCAAACTGTTTGGGCCAATCCCGTCGGCAGCTTCTGGTGTCGAGACAACCAGCTCTGCCTGCGCGCTGCGGCTGCGGCCGAACCAGGATTTTGCTGGAGCCCTCGAGGCTTTTTGCCGGGAACGGGGCATTACCAACGCAAAACTCCATGGCGGCGTCGGCAGCATTATCGGCGCGCGTTTTGTCGACGGCCGCGCGGTCGAGCCCTTTGCGACCGAAATGGCGGTGCGCTCGGGCGTGATCGCTTTTGGCGCGGGCGATAGGCTGGAGGCAACGCTGGATGTCGCCCTGGTCGACTATCTCGGTGGTCTCGCCATGGGTCGGTTGACGCGCGGCGACAATCCCGTGCTGATGACGATGGAGCTGGTGCTGGAAGTGCTTGCGTAGGGCAGGGTGCTGGGCGCAAGGGGGCGGGCAATCTCACCACCCGTCATTCCGGGGCGCGCCTCTTGGCGCGAGCCCGGAATCCATACTCCCGATGGTGGTTATGGATTCCAGGCTCCGCGAAGCAATCCATTTCGTCGCGCAAAGAAAGATGGATTGCTTCGTCGCTTCCGCTTTCGCTCGTTGAGCTACGGCGGACAAGTCGCTCCTCGCAATGACGACACGGGTTAGAGTTGCAGAAGGGTCCGTCATACCCGGCGCAAGCAGGGTATCCAGTACGCCGCGGCCTTTCGGGTCTATCGCTAACGTCTCGGAGTTCTGGATCACCCGCTTTCGCGGGTGATGACAATTGAGGGTGCGGCACGCACGCCCTCGATGCACGGCGACTGATTCAATTTTCAAACAGCCAAGACACGACACAACTCCGCGATCCCGCGGCGCGATGCGCCCGAGTTGTGCATGAAACCTTCGCCCAAAAATGAGGGCGCGGGGAATGCCGGGCGCCCGATGCACCCGCAGCCTCGTGTGCGAAGTGTAGAAAGCACACGAGTTAGTCACCACAGGTCCACCAGAACAACCCGGCATTCCCGCACGCAATGGTTTTAACGGTTTCCTTCGTGCTCTCCCCGGTGATCGGCTTGTTGTCACCGTCATCGGCGGATTAAGGTTTTGTCCGGCCCGGTCGGGCTTTCAAAACCTCCGCCAACTTGACGCCAGCGCCGGGGCGTCAGGACCACACGACTTCGCCGTCCGCAGCAACATCTCTCGTCTGCGCGCGCAGTGATCGCTCACGGAAAAATCCGCCCTGCGATCACGTCACGCGCTTAAGCGCTGCCGCGACCATCGCATCCAACCCCGCGTCCGTGACGATCGCGATACGCCCCTCTGTGGGGTGGGACGGGCGAACTTGTAGAGATGATTTGCCCGACGGGGAAAGCGGAATATTTTTGCAAATGGGGCTGGACAGCAATTTACTGATTTGCCCGTCAGGCAATCAGCGCGCCCTCGCTCTCACGGTCATCGCAGCTTGCGAACATGAATATTGATGTCGAGATCGATCTTGCTGACGCAGGTTTGCTCCGTCCGGTGAGAGCCGCCTTCGTACCAGGGGCCGTTGCGCGCACGAGCGTTTCTCACATTCGCAAGCCGCAGGCATCGCCATTGCGGCAGCTTGCCTGAGCTCTCGCCGGCGAATTGCCATGCCAGCACGACCTCTTCGCCATTCTTGCTGGCGCCGATGATGTGCGGACACAGTTCGCGATGGCGGCCGTCATAGCTGCACACGACCTGCTGCTCGGCCCGGATCGCGTTCCGAAAAAGGGTATAGGTGGCGCTAGGCATGGACGAAAATTGTTCTTGTTA
>JAQGKJ010000027.1 GCA_028290165.1 Bradyrhizobium sp.
CGCTCGGCATTCATCGCCAAGAACGTCGTGCTGATGCCGTCCTTCGTCAATCTCGGCGCCTATGTCGATGAGTCAACCATGATCGATACTTGGTCCACGGTCGGCTCATGCGCCCAGATCGGCAAACGCGAGAACATTTCCGGCGGAGTATGCATCTGCGGCGTGCTGGAGCCGCTGCAGGCCGAGCCCGTCATCGTCGAGGACGACTGCTTCATTGGCGCGCGCTCGGAAGTCGCCGAGGGCGTGATCGTGCGCAAGGGCGCGGTGCTGGCGATGGGCGTATTTCTGGGGGCCTCCACCAAGATCGTCGATCGCGACACCGGCGAGGTTTTTATCGGCGAAGTCCCGGAATACGCCGTGGTGGTGCCGGGCGCGCTGCCGGGGCGCCCCTTGAAGAACGGCCAGCCCGGCCCCTCCACGGCCTGCGCCGTCATCGTCAAGCGCGTCGACGAGCGCACCCGCGCCAAGACCAGCATCAACGAGTTGCTGCGGGACTAGAGTTTATTTTCTTCGGGCATGAGCTGATCCGAAAACCGGTTCCCACTTTTCGGGATGATGCCCGGATCGAACCCAAAGCCGGTCCATGCGACCAATATTCCGGAGCGCCAGCCATTTCCGGCCTTCCGGAGGCGGCGATGGACTACCAACGGTTCCTGTTACACTTTGAGGGCCGCATCAACCGCGCGAGATACTGGCTCGCGGTGCTGATCATCCTGTGCTTGATGATCTTTGCGCTGCTGTCGCTGGCCATCATCAGCGCCTTTTTCGGCATTGCCACCGGCCCCCTTACAATCGACATCGTCGGCGTTTCCGCATCCTTCGATCTCGATCCCGACACGGCGGTCAAGGTGGCCCTGTTTCCGCAAGTCGTCACCATTCCAATGACGCTGCTTTTCGCATGGTTTTATGTGGCCGCCTCGGTCAAGCGGCTTCACGACCGCAACAAGAGCGGCTGGTGGATGATCCCCTTTGTCGGCGCGACCGGCCTCTACGGTCAGTTCGGGGGCTGGCTCGGCGGGGCGTCGTTTTTTGTCGGACTTCCGGTGTTCATTGCCATGATCTGGGGCTTTGTCGAGATTTACTACCTGAAGGGGACGAGCGGGCCCAATCGGTTCGGGCCCGACCCGCTACCGAAGGTTCAGACCAGGCCGCGCAGTGGGCTCCACTCCGGGCCGCGTTCAGCATCCGCGTGGGACCAGCAAAGCGAGATTGAATTCGTGCCGCATGTCTCTGGCCCATCGCCGGGGCCTCATGTTAAGCGGAGCCATGACTGATGCACTCTCCATTGCCCGCGATCTCCTGCGCTGCCCCTCGGTAACCCCGGCCGATGCCGGCGCGCTCGGCGTGCTGGAAAATATCCTCAAAACGGCCGGCTTCGAGGTGCATCGCGTCACCTTCGGCGAGCCCGGCACCGCCGATATCGACAACCTCTATGCCCGCATTGGCGACAGTGCGCCACACCTTACCTTTGCCGGACATACCGATGTGGTTCCGCCAGGCGACGATAGCGCCTGGACCCACGGCGCGTTCGCGGGCGACGTCAAGGACGGCTTTCTCTACGGTCGTGGCGCCGTCGACATGAAGGGCGGCATTGCCTGCAGCGTCGCGGCCGTGCTCGATCATCTCGCCGCCCATGGCGGCAAGGCGAAAGAAGACGGCACTGGCTAGATCTCGTTCCTGATCACCGGCGACGAGGAAGACCTTTCCGTCAACGGCACCATCAAACTGCTGCAATGGGCAGCAGTGCGCGGCGAGAAATTCGACCATTGCGTGCTGGGTGAGCCCTCCAATGTCGAGGAGCTCGGCGACTGTATAAAAGTCGGCCGCCGCGGCTCGCAGTCGGGCACGCTCTACGTCGACGGCATCCAGGGCCACGTCGCCTATCCGCATCGGGCCGCCAACCCGGTGCCGGATATCTCAAGACTGATCGTGGCGCTGAGCGACGAGCCGCTCGATCACGGCAGCGCGCAATTCCAGGCCTCGAACCTCGAATTCACTTCCGTCGATGTCGGCAACACCGCCAATAACGTGATCCCCGGACAGGCGCGCGCCAAATTCAACATCCGCTTCAACGATCTCCACACGCAGGAAAGCTTACGGACACTGGTCGAGCAGCGCCTGGCGAGAGCGACCGGAAATCGCATCCGCGCACGGATCGTATGGGAGCCGTCGAACTCCAACGTGTTCGTGACAAAACCCGGCGCCTTCACTGATCTCGCGGTCGCCGCAATCGAGCAGGTCACCGGCCGCCGGCCGGAATTAAGCACAAGCGGCGGCACCTCGGATGCACGCTTCATCGCGAGCTATTGCCCGGTCATCGAGTTCGGCCTGGTCGGCCAGACCATGCACCAGATCGACGAACGCACGCCGGTCTCTGACCTGGAGAAGCTGACGAAGATCTACCGCGGGATGTTGGAGCGGTATTTTACCGAACGGTGTCATCGTCCGCGAAGGCGGACGCTCCAGTACTCCGCGGCGGCTCGGTTCAATCGCTAAGGCCGCGGCGTACTGGATATCCCGCTTTCGCGGGGTATGACGGGAAAAGTGCGCGGGTATAATGGCCGACCCTAATACTCCACCCTTACCAAATACAGCCCGTCCGGCGGGGCGACCGGGCCGCAGGCGGCGCGGTCGCGGGCGGCCAAGGCTGCGGCGAGATCGTCGGGGCTCCAGCGGCCCTCGCCGACCCAGACCAGCGACCCCACCATCGAGCGCACCTGGCTGTGCAGGAACGAACGCGCCGAAGTGATGATGCTGACATTGTCGCCATCGCGCACAACGTCGAGCTGGTCCAGCGTTTTCTCCGGCGACTTCGCCTGGCATTCGGTATCGCGGAACGTCGTGAAGTTGTGCTTGCCGATCAAGCGCTGCGCGGCAGCGTGCATGGCGTCCGTATCGAGCGGCCGCGGCAGCCGCCAGGCGCGACCGATATCGAGTGCGAGATTGGCGCGGCGATTGGCGATCCGATAAAGATAATGCCGCTTCTTCGCGGAAAATCGCGCCTCGAATGTATCCGGCACGATTTCGGCTGACAGCACGCCGATCGGATGCGGCCTTAGGTGCGCATTCAGCCCGTCGCGAAAACGCCCGGGCACAAAATGCTTCGCAATATCGCAGTGCGCGACCTGTCCCATCGCATGCACACCGGCATCGGTCCGGCCAGCGCCATGCACGCGAACCTGCTCACCGCAGATCGCTTTCACCGCGTCTTCCAGCGCGCCCTGCACTGAGGCGCCATTATCCTGGATCTGCCAGCCGCAATACGGTGCGCCGTCGTATTCGATGGTGAGTTTGTAGCGGGGCATCAGTGTCTAGCGATCTATTTTGATTGTCATGGCCGGGCTTGACCCGGCCATCCATCTTCTTCGTAAGACTCTTTGTGAAGATAGATGGATACGCGGGTCAAGCCCGCGTATGACGGTTTGATGTTTCGGCGTCAGCTCACTCGAACGCCAGCTTTGATCGGCGTACCTCGCAAAAACTCCTCTGCCTTCATCGGCAGCCCACCGGCGCGCTGCAGTTCGAGAATGCGGATGGCGCCTTGCTTGCAGGCGACCGTGAGGTGATCGTCGAGCACTTCGCCGGCTGCACCCGCGCTGTTGGCCATGGCGCAGCGCAGGATCTTGACACGAACAGCCTCGCCCTCGATCGGTATTTCACACCACGCGCCGGGAAACGGCGACAATCCGTGAATATGACGCAGCACCGCGCGCGCCGGTTTGTTCCAGTCGATGCGCGCCTCGGCTTTCTCGATTTTTGCCGCGTAAGTGACACCTTCGTCGCTTTGTTTTGTCAGCTGCAGCTTGCCGCGTTCCAGCGCGCCCATCGCGCGCACCATCAGGTCGGCCCCGAGCCGCGCCAGCGTGTCGTGCACATCGGCCGCCGTCATCGCATCGGTAATCGCCATGCGCTCGGCCATGGCCACGTCGCCGGTATCGAGGCCGGAATCCATTTACATCACCAAGACGCCGGTCTCGGTATCGCCTGTCAAGATAGCGCGGTTGATCGGCGCCGCCCCGCGCCAGCGCGGCCCCAGCGAGGCGTGCAGGTTGAAGCAGCCGAGCGGCGGGGTATCGAGAATAGTTTTCGGCAGGATCATGCCATAGGCCACCACCACGGCGGCTTGCGCGTTGTGCGCGCGAAATTCCTCTGATGCTTCCGGCGTCTTCAGGCTCGATGGCGTCAGCACAGAAATGCCGAGCCGCCTTGCCTCAACTTCCACCGGGCTCGGTTGCAGCTTCATGCCGCGCCCGGCGGGCTTTGCCGCACGGGTATAGACGGCCGCGATCTCGTGGCCATGGGCCACGAGATCCAGCAGCGTCGGCACCGCGAAGTCGGGCGTGCCCATGAAGATCAAACGAAGCGGCATGTTGTTTGGATGTCCTGCGGAAGGCGACCAGTTTACTCGTCATGGCCGGGCTTGTCCCGGCCATCCACGTCTTGAGGTTCGGCAGGAAAGGCGTGGATGCCCGGGCATAGGCGAGCGGAAGCGACGCCGTCCTTCGGACGGCTATGCCCGGGCATAACGGCTGAGGGGGTTCGCGGCTATTCCGCGGCCCTCTTAGCGGCCTTGGCAAATTTCTTCA
>JAQGKJ010000028.1 GCA_028290165.1 Bradyrhizobium sp.
CTCACAGCCGCCAAATCCCCTCAGCGTCTGACGCGCCACCACCTCGCACACCTCCCGCGGTTTCCTCCTTTGGAGGTTTGCGTACGCCGGCCCCGGTGTGCGTGGCGCCACCTTCACGGGGCCGGCATCCGAAAACCTTCACATAAGCGGACTCGTGCACCACAGCAAATGCCTCGCTCTTTACATCACCTCATCGGCGCGGGCGAACAGCATCGGCGGAACATTCGATGCAGGCGCTCCGATGGCCGTCGGCGATGACCTTATGCGATGCAGGCGGGGAACGATCTCACCCAAAAGTCCGATTTGCTTGCCGCGATAGTCGGTACCCATGGACGACAAGCCAGTGATGGTACCGTCGCGAGGCTAAGAGCCGGTGCACGTAATCCGTTATCCCGTCGCGATTGGCAAGTGCGGCCGCGCCGCTTTCTTTTGAGTGGGATCATTCGGGCGCGGCTGTCGCGCAAGGACTAGCCTACCGGCCACGAGCGGCCTGAAATTCTTGACCGAGGCTCACGAAGCTGGAACAGGCGCGAAAGGTTCGCGTTGGTTTTGTGCGGGGTCACGAATGGAATCGTTGCGGGCACGGCCACGTGTTCAGAAAAGCTTTTCGTGGTACAGGCCATGCCAACAGGCGTTGACAGATGAAAAAGCACCTTTGTTTGGTTTGTGGCGCGCTTGCCGGGATAACAATCCTGCATTTCAGCGCATTTGCGGGGACGGCAAAGCCAAACGCGACCGCCACCCCCCCTGCTGCCATCTCCGCACCACTCAAAACAAACGGACAAAGCTCGAAGAAAACTGCGAAGGATTGCGACGATGAATGGAGAGCCGATCAAGAAGCAATGATGAAACACGGTATGACTGAAGAGTCTTATGTCGAACAGTGTAGCGTGGCAGATGACGTGCCGGGCATTCCCTCGGAAACGAAGACGAATGCCGCTCCGTCGGCCGCACCCAAATAGATCCGCTGGCCGTTAGAGGACAGTAGCAGCTCATGCGGCAAGCGCCTGAAATTAGGGGCAATGGGATCAACTCTGTGCGAGCGCCAATTCCGGGCGGCTATTTATGACACTTTTCGCGTTATAAGACTGCTCGCGTTGAGATGAACGGCTCTAAGCTGGAAAGGCGCGACAAGATTTCGTCCCGCAATTTGCAATTGGTGTGCTGATGTTCAAGCATGTCGCTGTCGATCCCGCTCGCCGGGCGCTATTGGGCGCTGCGGGAGCGTTTATCCTGCAAACGGTGCTACGACCGGCAACCGCGTTAGGTCAGACGGCCGCCGGCTCCAAGATGAAAATCGGTATTATCGGCGCGGGCCATATCGGCGGCACCATCGGCGAACTCTGGGTCAAGGCCGGTCATCCGGTCTTCTTCTCCTCACGTCATCCGGAGGAATTGAAAGACCTCGTTGCACGCCTTGGCCCTCTTGCGCAGGCCGGTACGGTCGATCAGGCGGTTGGGTTCGGCGACGTTGTCTTCCTGGCCGTGCCTTACGGCGCGCTGCCGCAGATCGGGAAAGATTACGGCAAATTGCTTGCGGGCAAAATCGTGCTCGAGGCCGACAATGCCGTGCCCGGTCGCGACGGCGCGATCGCCGACGAGGTCGAACAGGTTGGCATCGGCATTACGTCGCAGAAATATCTGCCGGGCACCCGGCTGGTGCGCGCCTTCAACACGCTCAACTACATGATCTTTGCACGCGAAGCGAACCGTCCTGCCCCAAGGCTCGCGGTACCGATTGCCGGCGACGATCCGGAAGCCGTGCAAGTTGCGGCAGGCCTGGTGCGCGACGCCGGCTTCGATCCGGTGGAGATCGGTAAGCTCGCTGATGCGCGGCGCTTCCAGCGCGGCGCGCCCGGATATGGCCAGAATGTGAGCGCGGCTGAGCTCAAGCAGAAACTGTCGCTGGTGCCATGACAGCTCTAGAGGGCTGGTTGCAGCGCGCGGTTCCTGCGACGGCGCGAGAACGTTCGGCGGCCCTGTGGTCATTCGCTTATTTCTTCACGCTGCTTGCCGGCTACTATGTGTTGCGTCCGCTGCGCGACCAGATGGGCATCGCCGGTGGCGTCAAAAACCTGCCGTGGCTCTTCACCGCTACGTTTCTCAGCCTGCTGGTCGCCCAGCCACTCTACGGCGCGCTGGTGGCGAGATTGCCGCGGGTCAGGTTCATCCCGATCGTCTACCATTTCTTTGTCGTCAACCTGGCCCTGTTCTGGGTGTTGCTGACGTTAGACGTGGAAAAGGTGATCGTCGCACGGGTATTTTTTGTCTGGGTCAGCGTGTTCAACCTGTTCGCGGTCGCGGTGTTCTGGTCGTTCATGGCCGATCTGTTTACCGCGGAGCAGGGCAAGCGACTGTTCGGGTTCATTGGCGCCGGCGGCACCGCTGGAGCCCTGCTTGGTCCTGTCGTCACGATCTGGCTGTCGGCGCCGCTCGGCCCGGTCAATTTGCTGATCGCGGCCGCCGTCTTCCTCGAAGCCGCCGTGTTTTGTGTGGATCGCATCGAACGCGTGGCGGACGCGCCGACGCAGGTGGATCCGCAACAGCAGCGTGTTGGAGGGGGCGCCTTCGCGGCACTGCCCGAATTGATCCGCTCGCCTTATCTCCTGGGTGTGGCCACCTGGGTCAGCCTGCTTTCGTTCGGCGCGACGATTGCCTATTTTGCGCAGGCCAACATCGTCTCGGCGACGATCCATGACTCGGCAACACAAACACGCCTGTTTGCGGGTATCGATCTCGCGGTGGGCCTGCTCAGCCTGGCGACACAGGTCTTTGCCACCGCGAAATTCCTCAAGCGATTCGGCACCGGCATCTCGGCCGCAGCGCTACCGGCTGTTTATGTCGCCGGCTTCGCAGCGGTGGCAATCGCACCGAGCCTGGCCGTGGTGGTGATACTACAGGTCACGCAACGCTGGATGAACTTCGCAATCGCAAACCCGGCACGCCAGGTATTCTTTACTGTCGTCGGGCGCGAGGAAAAGTATAAAGCCAAAAATTTGATCGACGTGGTGATCTATCGCGGCTCGGACGCGTTGTATGGCTGGGTGTACGACACCTTGCAGGCGCTGGGATTGAAGCTTGGCGCTATCGCGCTTTGCGCGCTCCCTGTCGTGGCGGGCTGGCTCATTCTCTCAACCGCGCTGGGGCGATCGCAGGAACGTCTTGCAACGAAAAGAGACGACGAAGGAGCGCCGGGATGCCAATCCGAATAACTCGCCGAGACTTCGCCGCACTCGCTGGCGGATTTCTGGTATCGCCCAAAGCCATTGCTCAAACCGACACACCACTTATTACGCGTGCAATTCCCAGCAGCGACGAGCGCATTCCCGCAGTTGGCCTTGGCACGGCCTATGTTTTCGATCAGGATGACGAAGCGACGCGGAGCAAGGCCAGTGCAGTCGTACAGGCTCTGATGAAGGGTGGCGGACGGCTCATCGACACAGCCTCGACCTATGGCGATGCCGAAAGCGTACTGGGCGAGGTCACCGCGGCTGCCGGCTTGCGCGACAAGCTTTTCATCGCCACCAAGCTCGAGTCGCCCGACGCCCAGGAACTCAAGCGGTCGCTGGCCCGACTCAAGACTGAAAGGGTCGATCTGCTGCAACTCCACAACATCAGGAGCAAGCAACAATCTCTCGAACGCTTCAGGGAGTGGAAGGGACAAGGCGTGTGTCGTTATATCGGCATCACCTCAACATCCCGCCGCGACTATCCCGCGCTCGAGGCCGTGCTCAAACGGGAGAAGCCTGATTTCGTCCAGATCGACTATTCACTCGATAACCGCGGGGCCGAGAAGAGCATCCTGCCATTGGCCGCCGAAGTCCGAGC
>JAQGKJ010000030.1 GCA_028290165.1 Bradyrhizobium sp.
GTCCAGATCTGGGCGTCGACCGGGATCATGTAGCTTTGGCGACTGGACTGGACGCCAAACCCGCTGAAGAAAATCAGCGCGACGGAGCCGGGCTTGATGCGTCCGTAGAGCCGGTCGAATGCGCGGCGCATCGCGTCGCCGTTCAGGTTTTCTCCGATGTCGACGTTGAAGCCGTCGCGCTTGAGCTCATCGGCGATGTCGCGCGCGTCGTTGACCGGTTCTTTGAGCGGCGCGTCGGCGTCGGGGTATTTCGCGTTGCCGATCACAAGCGCAAACCGGTCCGCGGCAAAGCACGGAACCATCGGCGCGACCGACAAAATCAAGGTCACAAGCAATAAGAGGCGAAGTCTCATATCACGGCGGTCCAGCCAACAGGGCGCCGATACCAGCTTGCGCCTCGGCGACCTTACTCTACGCAAACCGCATTATCAAACCGGGCTCGCGAGGCCTGTCAACTGTCTGCAAAGGCGGGCTTTGATCGCGTCAATTAACCGCAACAAAACTTTCAGATCCGGTGCGGGTTTTGCCGTCGTTGCAAGAGGCGAAGCGACCTCCGTCATTCCGGGTCCGTTCTCTGGTTTCGTCGCGGGGCTTGTCATGGCGCGGCGCGCTGGATGCGATAGCTCGCGACGACGGGCCCGGCCAATGTGACTTAACTCACATTGGAAGCTGGCGGCGGCTCCGACCCTTCCAGGTTTGACCTTTTGACATGGCGGTGGCTTGTTGCGGCGAGGCCAATCGCCCAACAACCCAACCAGCAAGAAGTGGAACCGATGGGAAACGCCTACGAAATCTACGCCATCCGCTATGCGACGATGTCGCCGCGCACGCCGCATTTGAATTTCCTGGTGCCGGATCCGCACGAGACCACGGCTGCCGACCTCGATTACTTCGTCTGGCTGATCCGGGGCGGCGGCCGCGACATTCTGGTCGACACCGGGTTCAACGCCGCGGAGGCGCAATTGCGCAACCGCAGGCTCACGCTTAACCCGGTGGAAGCGCTGTCGCGCTTCGGGGTGGCGGCCCACGATCTCAAAGATGTCATCGTCACCCATCTGCATTACGACCACGCCGGCAATCTCGACCTGTTTCCGAACGCACGCTTTCATCTGCAGGATCGCGAGATGAGCTACGCCACCGGGCGCTGCATGTGTTTTGGCGCGCTCCGGCATCCGTTTTCGGTCGAGCATGTCACCCTGATGGTCCGCCACGTCTTCTCTGAACGCGTCACCTTTCATTCCGGCGACGGCGAGGTCGCGCCGGGCGTGACGCTGCATCGCGTCGGCGGCCATTCCGACGGCCTGCAGGTGGTGCGGGTCGAGACCGCGCGCGGACCTGTGGTGCTGGCATCGGACGCGTCGCATTATTATGCCAACATGCACCGCCGCAGCCCGTTTCCGATCGTCTACAACCTCGGCGACATGTGCGTGGGCTGGGAAATCGTCGAGCGTCTTGCCGGCCATCCCGACCGCATCATCCCGGGCCACGATCCGGTCGTGACCGAAATCTATCCGCGCGCCAGCGACAAGGTCGACGCCTACGCGTTGCATCTGACGCCGTCGCGCTCGTTCGCGAGCAAGCCATGATCAGCCGCATTGCCGGCCTCACGCCAACCCGCAGCCGCGCCGTCGTTCACGATGGCCTGGTGTTTACCGTGGCGGTTGCGCCCGATCCGGTCACCGCCTCGATGTACGAGCAGACCGTAAAGGCGCTCGCTCGCATCGACGAAAGCCTCGCGCTGTGCGGCTCTGACAAGAGCAAGATCCTCTCGGCGATCGTCTACATCACCGACATGAAGCGCAAGAGCGAGATGAACCGCGCCTGGGACGAATGGGTCGACATCAGCAATCCGCCGATGCGGGCCTGTATCGGCGTCGATCTCGAACCGCCGCATATCGTGGAGATCGTGGTGACGGCGGCGAAGTGAGACTGGATCTAATAGGCTTCGATTTTGCTCGCTGCCTTACTGGCCTGCACAAGACCAAAACTGTTCTCGATCTTGCCAAGCAACAGCGCGAAATCCTTTCGCTCCTGTGCTGAAAGGCAGGACAGCATTTTCGATTCCTTGCGCAGCAGGAGCGGGATCAACTCTTCGTAGAGCTTGCGACCCTTTTGGGTCAGCCGCAGAGCGAACTCCCGACGATCGTCTTCATTCTCGACGCGTTCAATCACGCCGTGTTTGCGCAGGGAGGTCACTGCCCGGCTGATCGTCGATTTATGGGTCCTGGTGCATTGCGAGATAAATTGCGCGCTGCACGGCGTCGCGCGAAACCCCAGTGTTGCGATTACGCGCCACTCCGGAACGTCGATCCCGTAACGCTCGCTATATTCGTTGGCCAGCGCGGCGCTGACCTCGGCGGCGAGGCGGCTTAGCCGGAACGGCATGAATTTCAGCAGATCGAGCGTTGCCAAGGGGAAGCCTTACAGGTCCGAGTTTCGCGCTTTTTTGGGTTGACGTAGATAGTTGCAAGTGAAACTATTCTAGCCGCGATCCGGAGCATTGCAAGCGCATGGGACAGCAGCACACCGCCAGATTCGGCTATCGCCGCCATCCCGATCAGGATCGGACCGGAGCGAACCTGGCCGGGCATCCGGTGGTCATCGTTGGCGCAGGACCGGTCGGCCTGTCGCTTGCGATCGACCTGGCGCAGCGCGGCCAGCCGCTGGTGCTGCTCGACGATGACGACAAGATCGGCGACGGCTCGCGCGCGATCTGTTTCTCGAAACGCTCGCTGGAAGTTTGGGACCGCCTCGGCGTCGGCACGCGCATGGTTGAGAAGGGCGTGGTCTGGAAGACCGGAAAGATCTTCCTCGGCGACAGGATGGTCTATCAATTCGATCTCCAGCCGGAAGATGGCCACAAGATGCCGGCCTTCATCAACCTGCAGCAATTTTATGCCGAAGCCTACCTTGTGGATCGCGTGCAGCAATTGCCCGACATCGATTTGCGCTGGCGCAACAGGGTGATCGGTATCGAGCAGCATAACGATCACATCGCGTTGAGCATCGAAACGCCGGACGGACCATACCGGCTGCGCGCCGGCTATGTCGTCGCCAGCGACGGTGCACGGTCCGCGCTGCGCGCCATGGTGGGAGCGGATTTCGCAGGCGAAGTATTCGAGGATCAATTCCTGATCGCCGACGTCAAGGTGACGGCCGAATTTCCGGCCGAAAGGAGATTCTGGTTCGACCCGCTATTCCACGCCGGGCAGTCGGCGCTTCTGCATCGGCAGCCGGACAATGAATGGCGCATCGATCTGCAACTCGGTCCCGACGCCGATCCTGTCGTCGAGCGGCTGCCCGAAAATGTGCGCCCGCGGGTCGAACGCATGCTGGGGCATGCAAACTTCGATCTTGGCTGGGTCTCGGTCTACAAATTCCAGTGTCGGCGCATGCAGCGATTCATTCATGAGCGTGTCATCTTCGCCGGCGATGCCGCGCATCAGGTGTCGCCGTTCGGTGCGCGCGGCGCCAATTCGGGTCTAGAGGATGGCGAAAATCTGGCCTGGAAACTGGCCATGGTGCTGCGCGGCGATGCGCCCAGCGCCTTGCTCGCCAGCTATGAGATTGAGCGCGGCGCGGCAGCGGACGAAAACATCCGTGCGTCGACGCGATCGACGGACTTCATCGCACCGCATTCGAAGCAGGAGCGTCGTTTGCGCTCGGCAGTTCTTCGTCTCGCCAGGGAAACCGAGTTTGCCAAGCGGATGGTGAACAGCGGCCGGCTTTCGGTGCCCTCGGTTTATGATACGCCGCTCTCGACAGCGGATGTCGATCGCTGGGCCGGGGGTCCGCGACCGGGCGCGCACATGCTCGATGCGCCGCTGACGCGTGCGGATGGCGAGCCCATCTATCTGACGGAACAGTTCATTTCAGCCGGCGGCGGATTCGTGTTGCTGGAAAGTGCCAATGGGGCGACATTCGAAGCGCCGCCTCGCGTAGGCCAAATCCGTGTTGGCGCGGGAGCACCCATGAACGATCCCGCTGGACTGTTCGCACGGCGTTACGACGCAACAACCGGATCGGCCTATCTGCTGCGGCCGGATGGTTATGTCGCCGCGCGCTTCAAGCATCCGACGCCGGCTGCGATCGAAGCGGCGATGGCGCGCGCCAGCGGACGAGGCTGAGAATGACGGCACTTTCAACCCAGTCGAATTTTGCAGATCCCGACGCCGCCTACCGGGTGATTGTCGAGGCGCATCGCGGATTGAGCGAGGCGCAGAGCGCCGATCTCGATGCGGCGCTGGTTTTGATCCTGGCTAACCATATCGGCGATCTCACCGTACTGCGCGAGGCGATCGACCTGGCGAAGCGGCGAATGCTCGACGCCAGCCAGCAAGCACAGCAGCAGCAGCAGCAGCAACAACAGCAACAGCAACAACAACAACAACAACAACAACAACAACAACAACAACAGCAATAATATGAATATGCGTAGAGCCGTCATTGCGAGCGGAGCGAAGCAATCCATCGAGCCAGAACAAGACTGGATTGCTTCGTCGCGGAGTTTATCATCGGGCCGGCCGAAGGCCGGACCCGTTGGCTCCTCGCAATGACGGAGGGATACAGGGACTTGAATCAATGACAAAAGGTTTCGCATCGACGGCCGACATGGCGGAGAAGAAAGTCACCTTCTCCGAGATCGGCACCGATCTCTACGCCTTCACCGCCGAGGGCGATCCCAATTCGGCTGTGATCGTCGGCGACGACGGCTGCGTCGTGTTCGACGCGCAGGCGACGCCGGCGATGGCCAATAAAGTGATCGAGCGGGTGCGCACCGTCACCGACAAGCCGATCAAATATGTGGTGCTGTCGCACTACCACGCGGTGCGCGTACTCGGCGCCTCCGCCTACAAGGCGCAAGGCATCATCGCGTCGGCCGAAACCTACCGGCTGGTCGAAGAACGCGGCCAGCAGGATTGGGATTCGGAATTCGGCCGCTTTCCGCGGCTATTTCAAGATGCCCAGAGCATCCCCGGCCTGACCTGGCCGACGCTGACTTTCGAAGGCGACATGTCTATCTATCTCGGAAAACGCGAAGTGCGCTTGATGCAGCTTGGCGCAGGGCACACTTCGGGCGATATCGTGGCGTGGGTGCCGGACGCGGAGGTGATGTTTTCCGGCGACCTCATCGAATATCATTCGGCCTGCTATTGCGGCGACGCGCATCTGCGCGAGTGGCCGGCCACGCTGAATGAAATTCGCGCCTTCAATCCCAAAGCGATCGCGCCGGGGCGCGGCGATGCGCTCAAGGGGATTGCGACCGGACGCGACGCCATCGCGATGACGCGCGATTTCGTCACCACACTTTATGGCGCGGCCGAATCCGCGGTCGCCAAAGGCCGGAACCTCAAGGAGACGATGGCGGCGACCCGCGAGGTGATGGATCCGAAATTCAAAGATTTTGCGATCTACGAACACTGCCTGCCGTTCAACGTGTCGCGTGCGTTCGATGAAGCCTCCGGGATCGACGACCCCGTGATCTGGACCGCCGAACGCGATCTTCAAATGTGGGCTGCCTTGCAAGGAGGATGACCATGAATATCAACACTTCGCCTGACGTGATCAGCCGCAGCACCGTCGGCGTCACGCCGGGCTATATGTCCGGCTTCCGCAACAGCTTTGAGACCGAGGCGCTGCCCGGTGCGCTGCCGATCGGGCGCAATTCGCCGCAACGCGCCGCCTACGGGCTCTACGCCGAGCAGCTGTCCGGCTCGCCGTTCACCGCCCCGCGCGGCAGCAATGAACGCTCGTGGCTCTATCGTATCCGGCCGTCGGTCAAACATTCCGGCCGCTTCACAAAAGTCGATGCCGGGTTGTGGCGCACCGCGCCCTGCCTCGAATACGATCTGTCGATCGCGCAATTGCGCTGGGATCCCGCGCCGATCCCGAAAGAGGATAAAACCTTCCTGCAGGGCGTGCAGACCATGACCACGGCGGGCGACGCCAATACGCAAGGAGGCATGGCAGCCCACGTCTTCCTCATCACCAAATCGATGGTCGATCAGCATTTCTACAACGCCGACGGCGAGATGCTGTTCGTGCCGCAGCAGGGCAATCTGCGTTTTGTCACCGAGTTCGGGCGGATCGATGCCGAGCCCGGCGAAATCGCCGTGATCCCGCGCGGCGTGAAATTCCGCATCGAGATTCCGGGTGGACCGGCGCGCGGCTACCTCTGCGAAAATTACGGCGGTGCCTTCACGCTGCCGGAGCGCGGCCCGATCGGCGCCAATTGCCTCGCCAATTCGCGCGATTTTTTGACCCCGATCGCCGCCTATGAGGACAAGGACACGCCGACCGAATTGTTCGTGAAGTGGGGCGGTTCGCTATTCAAGACTACGCTTCCACATTCGCCG
>JAQGKJ010000065.1 GCA_028290165.1 Bradyrhizobium sp.
GTTTCCCAACTACACCGGCGGAATTCGCGGGCTCAAGGTCCCGCGGCCCGAGATTTTCGGCTTCAGCTTCCAGTCCAACGTCTCACTCTATCTTCTCGTTTTCGCGCTCACCGTCGGCGCCGTCGCGATCGGCTACAATATCCAGCAGTCGCACTATGGCCGCGCCTTTGATGCCGTGCGGCAGAGCCCGTTCGCCGCGCAGGCACTGGGTATTCCGGTCGCCCGTGTAAAATTGATCGCGTTCTCGCTCAACGCCGCCTTCGCGGGCTTCGGCGGCGGTATTCTGGCCGGCGTTGTTGGTTTCATCGATCCACCCGAGTTCGGCATCCTCACCTCGATCCAGCACATCACCTTCATCGTCGTCGGCGGCCTCGGCTCGATCGCTGGCTCGATTGCCGGCGCCGTGGTGCTCACGGCATTGCCCGAGGCGCTGCGCGGCGCGCAGGAATATGGCGAACTGGTCTACGGTTTCATGCTGCTCGGCACGCTTCTGTTCCTGCCGCGAGGGTTGGTCGGACTAGTTGCCAAACTGGAGACGCTGCGGCCGGCCAGGCCGCCTGCCAAGGAGCCGGTCTATGGCGCTTCTTGAGATTGACGCACTCTCTGTCCGTTTCGGGGGCGTCGCCGCCATCACCGGGGTGTCGCTCGCAGTCGCTGCCGGCGAGATCCACGGCATCATCGGCCCGAATGGCGCGGGCAAGACCTCGCTCATCAACGCCGTCACCGGGATGGTCGCGGCCCAATCGGGATCGATCCGCTTCGCCGACAGGCAGATCTCCGGGCTTGCACCGCATGTTATTTCCACCCTTGGGCTTGGGCGCACCTTCCAGCACGTGGAGTTGTTCGGCGACCGCAGCGTGTTCGACAACATTCTGACGGGATTCTACCGCCATCAATCCTACGGGCTGCTGGCTGCGGCTCTTCGACTTCCAAAAGCGTCTCAAACGGAGCGGAAGACACGCGCGCAGGCGCGCATGCTGCTCGACGCCTTCGACCTCGCGGCGTTCGGCGATGTCCGTGCCGGGCTCTTGCCATTCGGCATTCAGAAACGCGTCGATATTGCCCGCGCACTTGCAGCCGAGCCGCGACTGCTTCTGCTCGATGAGCCTGTCTCCGGCATGAGCGAGGTCGAGGCCGAGGCGGCCGTAACGACGATGCGCAAGCTTGCTCGCGAGCACGGCATCACCCTGGTCGTGGTCGAGCACAACATGCGCGTACTGATGAATTTGGCCGAGCGCGTCACCGTGCTCTATCAGGGGCGGCTGCTCGCGACCGGCACGCCGGCCGAGATGCAGGCCGATGCGGCCGTCGTCGAAGCCTATCTGGGGGAGGCGGCATGACGCTGCGCCTCACCAATTTCTGCGCCGGCTATGGTCGTGTCCCCGTCGTCCGCGATATCAGTCTCGATATCGGCGAAGGCCGGATTGTCGGGCTCCTGGGCGCTAATGGCGCCGGCAAGACCACGTTGATGCGCGCGGTCTCCGGCCTGGCGACGATGCAGGGTGGCAGCGTCGAATTTGCCGGCAGTGATGTCACCGGTGTGTCCTCCGCGCAGCGCGTCGCACGCGGCCTGATCCAGGTGCCGCAGGGGCGGCATTTGTTCGGCGAGATGAGCGTGCGCGAGAATCTGGAGATGGGGGCCTATCTGGTCGTTGATCGAGTTGCACGTGCGCGCCTGCTGGACGTTTTCTCCTTATTTCCGATCCTGCGCGAGCGCGAGCGGCAACCAGCGGCGCTTCTCTCGGGCGGCGAACAGCAGATGCTTGCAGTCGGACGCGCGCTGATGTCGGGACCGCGCTGTCTGCTGATGGACGAGCCCTCGCTGGGCCTTGCGCCCAAAACCTTCGACCTGATCCTCGAAGTTGTCAAACGGATCAACGGAGACGGCACGACAATCTTTATCGCTGAGCAGAACGCGCGCAAGGTGCTGCGTGTTGCGCATTATTGCTACGTGATGGAGAACGGCCGCATCGCCACCGAAGGCGAGAGCACGGCGCTTCTTGCCGATGACCGCATTCAACGCTTATATCTCGGAGTTGCTCATTCATGAAAATCATCGACGTGCATTCGCATTGGGGTACCAAGCGTGGCTACCCGCTGCAGAGCCCCGCCGAGCGGGAGCAGCAGAAGGCCACCTGGAATAGTCCGGTGAGTTACCATTCCGAAGCCGAAATGGTGCAGTATTTCCGCGACAGCAACGTGCAGACCATCCTCGATTTCGGTTTTTCCAAGTTTCTCCCGATGGAGCAGACCCAGGAACTGCACGACTACGCCTTCGCGACCCAAGCCGCACATGGCGATGTCATTCTGGGACACTGGATCCATATCGACCCGCGCTCGGGCGAGGCAGGCGTGCGAGAGCTGCGCCGCTGCATCGAAAAGCACGTCGGTTTTCTCGGCTTCGGCGTCTCGGCATCACTGAGCCCGCCGGCAAGCGATCCGTTATATGATCCATTCTACAAGCTATGCATCGAAGCCAAAATCCCCGTGCTCATTTTCGTCGGTACGACCGGGCTCGGCGCCGGTCTGCCTGGCGGCGGCGGCGTCATCCTCGACGACTGCCATCCCCGCCATCTCGATCGGGTAGCTGCCACCTATCCAGAGCTCAAGATTGTTGCCGCGCGTCCGGGATGGCCGTGGCAGGCCGAGACAATCGCCGTGCTGATGCACAAGCGCAACATCTGGTACGAGCTGCACGGATGGTCGCCGAAGTATCACACCGCCGATCTGCGTCATGAGATCCCGCGCCGGCTCAAGCACCGCATCATGTTCGGTGCCGATTATCCTCTGCTTAGCTATGAGCGCCTGATCGGTGACTGGAAAGCCCAAGGCTATCCCGACGACGTACTCGAGGGGATTTTTCACCGCAACGCGCAGGCCTTTTTCGAAAGCTTGAAGACATGAATCTGGACCTGGCGGGAAGGTGTGCCATCGTCGGCGGAGCGAGTCAGGGCATCGGGTATGGCATCGCGCATCTCCTGGCCGCCGAAGGCGCGCGCGTTGCCATCACTGCGCGCCGGGAGCCGGATCTGCGCGCCGCAGCGAAGAAGATTGCATCGGAGACGGGCGCCGAGATTCTGCCGATACAGGCGGATTGCCGCCAGGCCGCCGATTGCGTGCGCCTCGTTGAAACCGTCATTGCAGCGTTCGGCCACGTCGATATCCTGGTCAACAATGACGGCGCGCCGCCGCTTGGCGAACTCGTGACGTTCGATGACGTTGCGTGGCAAAAAGCGATCGAGCAGAACTTCATGTATGTGGCGCGCATGTGTCGTGGCGTGCTGCCGCATATGCAAAGGACCGGCGGCAGCATCCTTAACATCACGGCAATCTCGGCCATCCAGCCGATTGCGCGCTTTGGGCTCTCGGTCGCGAGCTGGGGCGCGGTGATCGGTTACGCCAAGACACTGGCGCTTGAGGCAGCGCGCTTTGGCATCAACGTCAACACCATCTGTCCCGGCTATATCGACACGCAGCGTTTGGAGAAGGTGTTTTCCGCAGGCGAGAAGCCGGCGCAGCAGATGCGTCACGAGCTCGAGCAGGAAGTGCCGCTCGGGCGCATTGGCACAGTCAACGACATCGCGAGCCTTGTCGCTCTATTGGTGTCTCCGCGCGGCAGCTACATCACCGGCACAGTGATACCCGTCGATGGCGGGCTGTTCCGCGCCGTTCGTTGAGGGAGTAAACCATGGCCTACATAAATATGATGCCGGCGGAGCTCGCCGCGAAGTACACGCGCGAAAACCTGTGGCTGCAGAAGACGGCCTTCGACGTTCTTGCCGAACGTACCGCCGCGCATCCCGACCGGATTGCCATCAAGGATCAGAATGGCGCCACCAGCTATGGCGCGCTCAAGGAGAAGATCGAGCGCGCAGCGCAGTTCTATCGTTCAATCGGCATCCGGCGCGGCGACGTTGTGACGATCCAGCTTCCCAACAGCGTCGAATTCGCCGTCGCTTTCATCGCGCTCGAGCTTGTCGGTGCCATCGCCAACAAGGTCAATCCGGACTTCCGTGCGCGCGAGCTCGGCTACATGCTGAAGTTTTCAGGCAGCTCGGCTTACGTCTTTCCCAGGGAGTGGAAGGATTTCGATTACGCAGGTATGGCGCGCAACCTGCAGCAAGCAAATCCGGTGCTGCAAAGACTTGTCGTCGTCGGTGGGGCGGTCGAAGGTATGCATGATTTCAATGGCGGCGTAGTAGCCGCCCCGCCGATCGCCGTCGGCGACAGGGTGCACATGGATCCCAACGAAGTGTGCCGGATGTGCTTCACGTCGGGAACGACCGGTGATCCGAAATGCGCGCTGCACAGTTTCAACACCACCTTCTATGCGGTCGACCTGCTCAACCACGACATGCAGGTGACCGAACGCGAGGTGTTCCTGGTGTTTCTGCCACTCGGCCTGAACTGGGGCTATATCACGCTCCTCCAAAGCATCCTTGCCGGCTCGACCCTCGTCCTCATGGAGCGATTCAATCCCCGCGCAGCGCTTGCGCTGATCCAGAGCGAGCGTGTCACCTACATTCCGACGGCACCGGCGGGCCTAGTCGGTCTGCTCAACGCACCCGGTGCCGAGAGCTTCGACGTCTCCTCTTTGCGCGTCGTCATCACAGGAGGGGCTTCTGCGGCCGTAGAGACCATTCGCGAGTACCAGCAGCGAATGAAAGGCCATCTGATCGAGCTCTATGGCATGCTCGAAGCGGGTTTCCAGACCTATACGCGTTTCAGCGATGATCCGCAGAAGGTCAACGGCACCATCGGGCGGCCCGTGCGTGCCATGGAGCTGCGCATCGTCGATGCGCAGGGGAGCGATGTCCCTTCAGGAGAGATCGGCGAACTGATGTCGCGTGGCCCCTCGATCCATCTCGGCTATCACAACAATCCGACCGCCAACGAGCTGGCCTTTACCAGCGACGGATGGTTCCGCACCGGCGATCTTGGCCGCGTGGTCGATGCCGACGGGAATGTGCAGATCACCGGCCGCAGCAAGGAAATCATCAACCGCGGCGGCAAGAAGTTCTTCCCGCGCGAGGTAGAAGAGATCCTGTACACCCATCCCCGCGTCATGCACGCGGCGATGATCGGCATGCCGGACCTCCGCCTCGGCGAACGCAATTGCCTGTGCGTCGTTCCCAAGGGCGACGTTGTCCCTACGATCGAGGAGTTCGTCGCCTTCCTGCGCGATCAGGTCGCCGACTACAAGCTGCCGGAGTCGGTCGAGCAGTTCAGTGAATTGCCGATGACAGGCAGCGGCAAAATTCAACGCCACGTGCTGCGGGATCTGGTAATGCAGCGGCGTAGGACCGCCGATCGTTAGATGACCTTTCCGCGGGAATAGATTGTCAATGTCCGCGAGGCGAATGACTTGGTCTAAGGGCACGCTCGAAGGCGATGGCGCATAGTTGGTCGTTGTAGCGCGGTCGGAGGAGGTCGTTTCCCATTTGGCGGAGAGTGGCAGACAGATCATTTGTTTCAGGTAGTTCGCCCAAGTTAATACCCACCGCTCCTGGGACCAATACCCTTGGAACGGCAAATTCGTCCGGATCGCCCGGCGGCGCCATTGGGGGGACCACCACAACCGGCATGGCGAGCAACAGGAGTCAGTTAGGGAACGGCGGACGTATCGATGGAACGTTGACGCCAGGTCCTTCAATGCCTGGCGATGCTGAGATTATCGGAATCGCTTTAGCTCCGACAGATGGCGGCAGCTGCGACGAAATTCTCCAAAATGCAGATCTTGCGATGTATGAGGCAAAATCCTCGGGCCGCAGAACCTATCTGGCGCCGGCATGCCCGAACACTGGATACAGCCACCAGATCAGCGGCCCGTTGCTGATCTTGGCATCGGAAACGGAATCACGTTCGGCAGCACGATTCGAACAGTCGGCCATATCGATCTGGTTGTCCGTCATCCAATCGTGGAGGTTGACGGGAAAGTAGCTTTGAAGGACCGTTATGTTCCTGTTTGAGCGGCCCCGCACCCTCATAATCCTGCAGAAAATCCGCAAGAGGATAAATCAAAAATGCCATATGCGACCACGGATGATGGCGTACGCCTTTACTACGAGGCGACCGGCAAGGGACGACCACTAATTCTGGTACATGAGTTTGCCGGGGACCTTCGAAGTTTTGAACCGCAGTCGCTCTATTCTCTGGTTGAGGAGATGAAGAAAATGACGGTGCCCACACTTGTCATTTCGGGCGATGAAGATTGGCCGTGTTTGCTTCCCGGCATTCTAATGAAACAATCGATACCTTCCGCGGCGCTTTCGATTATTCCAAATGCAGGCCATGCAATCAACATCGAGGAGCGGGACGAATACAACCGGATCGTCGGAGAGTTTCTTTCGCAGGTGGACAGCGGCCGTTGGCCGCTGCGAGATCCCAGAGCCATCGGCAAGTCTATCACGGGTATGAGCCCTAGCTGACGACTATAGGCGCTCGGCACCACGGGATTGTCCGCCAACCCCGTCGAAGCCAGTTAAGATCCGCCAAACTCGTGAGTTCGAACACCGTAGGGACCACGGCTCGTCTCGACCGCGTGAACGCCGATCCATCTTCGCGCGCTGGTTCGCGCTTAACTTCACCGGCCCATGAATTGTTCACAATACCTTGGAACAAATATATAAGACCTCCGCGTCACGAAATCGCAAAACCGGAGATGAATCGCTGTGTCAGCCTCAACCGAAATCGAAAATGTCCTTGCCCTGTCTCGCATAGCGGCAGATGCCTGCGCTGCAACCGGACCAGAGGAAGCACTTTGGTGCATCACTCGGACTATCCCGGCACTGTTAGGTGATGCCTCAGCCGCTGCCCGCCCGGGCGCCTTTCGGGACACCGGACCGCTGGCCGCGACGTCGGCAGCCGTCGCCTTCATGCGGACGCCGGATGGCCGGCACCATCTGATCACCGCGCCGGTAAATTTCTTGCCTGAGCAGCATCATGAACTCGTGGACATTGAACTTGGCCATCCCGGTGAAATTGCTCATAGCCGTCGCCCGCTGCTGTTGCGTGACACGACCCTGCATACGAGCTTCGTGAAGATCCTGCAGACGTTCAAGGCCGGGTCGACGCTGTTCGCGCCGCTGCTCTGGAAGGGCGACTACCTCGGCGTATTGATCTGTGCCAATGCAGCACGGAGAACATTCAGCGAGAGTGACCTCGTGATTCACCAGGCTTTCGCCCACGTCGCGGCCGCGTGCTGGATCGCGCAGGGTGGCCCGGCGTGGATGCAGGGGTTGGACATGTCGCAGTTTCCCATGCGCGCCACCGGCACTTAACGCCGGATCCGCATCGTAGAGGCAGCAGCTGCTGCCTCTACGATGCGGCGGCCGCCATCGGTGCAATCTGGCACCAAGGGCTGGCCCGCTCGAATTGTTCCGCTAGGTCAAGCAGCAACCCCTCGGTGTCAGGTGCGCCGATCAACTGCAATCCGATCGGCAGCGCACCTGATAGAACGGGCGCTGGCACGGTGATCGCGGGTAGCCCGGCAAGATTGACAGCCGTCGAGAATGTCGCCGCGGTGCGCGGAAGGGCAATCTGCCCGGCGATAGGCGTGGGATAGGGGTTGGTCCGCGGCCACGGCAATGCGGGTGAAGACGGCGTCGCGATGATGTCCCAGTCCGCGATCGCATCGAGCATGCCGGCGCGGAATGTGGCCAAACGATCGAGGCCCTGCAGATAATCCGTGGCGCTCAGGGTCTGCCCCGTTCGAGCCTGTTGCGCGATCGAGGCCGTCACACGATTCTCCCATTCCGGGATAGACGCCATGACCCGGGCGACGCCGACGGCGGCGAGCAAGCCGAACAATGTGTTGACCGCGTCCGGATCCCATAGCGGCGCGATCGGCGTGACCTCATGGCCCTGGGCGCGCAGGACATCGCAGGCGGCCATGAACGCCGCTGTGACGGCCGGCTCGACCGGGGCATCACCGATGGCTGCAAAGCTGCCGATCCGCAGAGTGCGTGCCGCGCGCGACGTCGACTGGCGCGCGGGGGCCATGATCGTGAACATGGAACGTAGATCGGCTACACACCGGGCGATGGGGCCAATGACTTGCAGATCATGCGCCAGCGGCGGGAAGCCGAACCGGCGAGGCACCCGGCCCAGGCTTGGCTTCAACCCGGCGACGCCGGCATGGCCGGCCGGCCGCCGAATAGAGCCGCCAGCGTCGGTGGCGAGCGCCAGCGGGGCCATGCCTGAAGCGACCGCCGCTACCGGTCCGCCGCTCGATCCGCCCGGCGAGAGGGCGGGCGCCCACGGATTGCCGGTCGAGCCGAAGACCTTGTTATCCGTATACCCTGACAGCGACAGCTCCGGCGTGTTGGTCTTGCCGACGATGACGGCCCCTGCCGCGCGTAACCGGGCGACCGCCAGATCATCCTGTGGGGCGATGAAGTCGACGAAGAGCGCGCTGCCCCAGGTGGCGCGTAACTCGCCCACGAAGAGATTGTCCTTCACGGTCAGCGGAATGCCGTCGAGCGGTCCAAGCGCCTGGCCAGCGCGCCAGCGCGCGCCCGCGGCGGCCGCGGCGGCGCGAGCGCCAACAAGGTCGATGGTCACGACGGCATTCAGATCGGGATTGGCCGCTTCGATACGGCCCAAGACGGATTCCAGCGCGGCTTCTGGTGTCGCCGCGCCCGTCGCGTAAGCGGCGGTCAGATCCACCGCTGTCAGCGCCCAGGCGTCACGCATCGAGCCACGCGACCGCGCGGATCGGGCTGCCGGTGCCGCCCTTGATCTTCAGCGGGAAGCCGATGAAGCGGAACCGGCCTTTGCCGACGAGTTGCTCCATGTTCGTCAGGCCTTCCATATGGGTGAAGCCCAGATCGCGGCATACGTGATGCACCTCGAAATTATTGCGTCCCGGACGTCCAGGGCTCGCGGCTTCGACCCCGAACATGGTGATGCCCTTTTTTCCCAACCACGTCGCCGACTCCTTCGTCAGACCGGGAAAATCGGTGATGTACCCTTCGGTGCCGAACGCCCGGCGGTAGAAATCCATGTGCAGCAGCACGGTGTCCTTCGGACGGATCTCGATGCCCGCGGCTTTCTCCGCCGCCTCGAGGTCGGCGATGCTGATGTCGCTCTTGAGCGGCTTGTGCGACAGGTCGAGGCAAACCGCTTCGGTAAAAAAGTTCTCGAGCGGGATCTCGTCGATGCTCTTGGCGCCGGGTGTCTCGTCGAAATGCACTGGCGCGTCGACATGGGTGCCGGAATGGTCGCCCATGTTCAGCGAGAATACCGCGGACGAAAAGCTGTACCCGTCGGCAATCCGCTTTTCCTCGTGGGTGGTAAAGGAGGAGATGATGATCATGGGGTGGTTCGGGAGCCGCGGCATCTTGTGGTAAATTTCCCGGCTGAGATCGATCAGTTTCATTGGCTGACTCCTTCTTATGGCATTGTCGTTGGGTGGACTAGCTAGTCTGCTTTGGGGTGGCTCCGGCAGTTGGAGAACATCATCAGCGGCGACGGCAAATAAACCCCGCCGCGCCGAAGGGCCGTAGTGCTACTGCAGGCGATCGTGGGAGCTCCCTTCAGCATCATCAGCGCATGATGCGATCGTCAACCCCAGAGTTCGCGCAACCGGGCGGGTTCGTCTGTATCGATCACCGGGGCCAACGCCCGGGCGATGCCGAGCAGCCGCGAATCGGACATCCGTGGGCCAACGAGGGTGACGCCGACAGGCAGGTTCCTGGGCCCGCGGCCTGCCGGAATGCCGATGTTGGGTCCATGCAGCAGCGTCCACATCGAGTTGAAGATGGTGTCCCCCGTGGTGTGCAGTCCCAGCGGCGCCTCACCGGGAGAACTCGGGGTCAACACAACATCCAGCCCGACGCCGAACAACGCATCGAATTGCACGCGGCAGGAATCGGCCAGCGCGTACGCTTCCAGCCATTGTTGCGGCGTAGGGCCACCCACATTCTCCACCCGCTCCCGCAACGGGGGCGCGAGCTTGTCGTGGGCAGTGACGTATTCCGGCAGGAACGATGCGGCGCCCTCGCCAGCCATGATCGCGGCCTGCGCAGCGTGCAAGCGGTTGAACGGTTCGGGCAGCACCAGCTCCTCCACGATGGCGCCGGCCGCGGTCAGCCTGGCGGACGCGTCCTCCAGCGCGGTGACTCCGGTGGGCTCGATGGCGTGCCAGACGGGGCTACGGCATAGTCCGACACGCAGGCCGCGCACCGCGATGGACGCCGCGTTCTCCGGAATTCGAAATGCCTTCGCCACCAGGATCAGGTCGTCCACGCTGCGGCCATACCAGCCGACCGTGTCCAGCGAAATCGAACACATGCGGATGCCTTCACGGCTGACCAGGCTCCAGGTCGGCTTCAAGCCGTAGATGCCATTGAACGACGCCGGTCGGATGTGAGATCCGCCTGTTTGCGTGCCAAACGCCAACGGCACCTGGTAATCACCCACCGCCGCGCCGGAGCCAGAGGAGGAGCCGCCCGGCGTATGCGCGGTATTAAAGGGGTTTGCGGACAGCGCCTTGCGTCCGGATGAGGCGAACTCGACCGTGTCTGTCTTGCCCAGGATCAACGCGCCCGACCCGCGCACCACGGCAACGCAGGCAGCGTCCCGACCGACCTTGAGCTGGTCGTAAATGGGGGAGTTCTGCGTCGTTGGATAGTCGGCGGTGTCGATGACGTCCTTCACGCCGAAGGGCAATCCGTGCAACGGTCCAGTTGGCGGCAGCTTGTCCAACTCGCGAGCCCGGCGAATGACATAGTCGGGGTCCAGCGAGAGCCAGGCTTTGACCACCCCATCGCGTGCCGAGATGCGGGCGAGGCAGGCCCGCGCGAGTTCCTCGCAGGAGAGTTGCTTCGTGCGTATGAGTGCAGCTGCTGCCGCGGCGGAGAGCTGTGCCGGATCAGGCGACAAGCGGCTTGGCGAATGGTCCATAGCTTTTTCCTTCGCGAGGTGGTGACGGCGGCGTGATGTTACTATCGATCCAAGCCTGCGGTAACGCCGTTCCTGTCGTGTGTACCAACTTATCCGAGTTGATGACGTGATGAAATCGCCTAAGCTGGCCGAATGATCGGGCTGTTCTGTTTCGTTCTGGCCGTCTTGGCCTCGCCACTCAAGTCGAAGTTGAAGCTGAGAATGTAGTGCTTCGGCTACACCGCCTGTGCCTACAGGGTGTTTCGCGGCAAGGTCACCGGGCTCGCATTACCACTGAAGGCGATATCGCTCGGCGTGCCCGATTGCGGCCCCCTGCCGCCGGGGCCGAGCGGGCGGCGGGTTATGAGGCCGTTCGGACGCCAGAGAATGACCAGAAGAATGATCAGGCCATACAGGATCAGGCGGTATTCGTTGGCGAAGCGCAGCACCTCGGGCGCGGCAGTGAGCAGGACGGCGGCGACGAGCGGTCCCCACAGCGACTGCAAGCCGCCGAACAGCAGGAAGATGATGTAGGTCAGCGAGAAGTAGAAACCCATTTGGCTCGGCGTCACCAGCAGGACGTAATGCGCCGACAGCGCACCACCCGCGCCGATCACCGCCGACCCGAGCGCGAACGTCGTCACCCGAACCTGCCGGACGGAAACGCCGTTGCAGGCTGCTGCAAGCGGATCGTCGCGCACAGCTCGCGACGCCAGGCCAAGCTGCGAACCGTCGAAGCGCCAGGCGACAAAAATCGCCAGTGCCGCCACCACCACGACGTCCGTCATCGTGCTGTAGAGCGGGATGCCGGAAAATCCGTTCGCCCCACCAATATACGGGATGTTAAAGGCGATGACCGACATCGCCTCCCCGAACGCCAGCGTCGTCAGCTTCAGGATGAAGTCGCGCATCCGCACCATCAGCGCCGCCAGCAGGCCGCCAACGATCGCCGTCGCCACCGCCGCCACCAGGATCGCCGGCACGAACGGCCAATCGAAATTGGCCGTCAGCACCGCCGACACATACCCGCCGATCCCGGCCAGCGCCGCGGTAGCCATGGACAACTGTCCAGACAGCGCCGTGATATAGAGACCCGACGTCAGGATGACATTCAGCAGCGAGAAGATGATGATCGGCTGCCAGAACCCGAACGATCCCATTTCGTCCCCCTAGCTCTCGTACGAGCCGAAAAGGCCGCTCGGCCGCACGAACAGCACAGCGATCAGCAGGAAGAAGGCGACCGCATCGCTCAGCGAAGACGACAGGTAGCCGGTCACCAACGCCTCCACGACACCAAGACCCAGCGCCACGGCCATGACGCCCTCGAAATAGCGGTTGCCCGCGACCAACATCACCACGAAGGACTTCAGTCCATACAGCAGCCCGGCGAACGCCCAGGCATTGCCGTAGAGCACCGCGACCGACACCGAGGCCACGCCCGCCATCACCGACGCGAGCACCACGGTGATCTGCGAGATGACGTCCACATTGACGCCGAATGCCGCCGCGACATCCGGCCGTTCCGCGATCGCGCGCGTTGCCCGACCGAACCGCGTGCCGCGCACGTACCAGCTTGCGAAGCCCAGCACCGCGAGGCTCAGCGCGAAGTTCAGCAACTGCCGCTCACCGATTTGCACACCGCCAAGGTGGAACTGTGTCAGCCCGATCAGCGCCGGGAACGGCAGCGGGTCCGGGCCTTTCAGCACCGCCATGCCGTTTTCCGCCATGATCGCCACGCCGAGCGTCGCGATCAGCGTCATGAGGACGTCGCGACCGCGCAACGGACGGATGACGAGCCGTTCCAGTACCAGACCGAAAAGACCGGCCCCGATAGCGCCGCCGATTAGCGCGACGACGATGTTGTTGGAGACGTGCAGCGCCGCGGCGAGGCCGGCGAACATGCCGACCATGAAGATGTCGGGATGGGCGAAGTTGATCACTCGTAGCACGGTGAACACCATGGAGAAGCCGACCGCGACCACGGCGTAGGTGCTGCCGATGATGAGTCCGTTCAGCACCTGTTGCAGGAACAGGATCATGCGTGCGGTCCCTTTTTCATGCGCGCCCTCCCAGGAAGACCTCCTGCACGCTCTCGGTCGCGGCGATCTCGGCGCATGGCCCGCCGATGACGATGCGACCGGTTTCCAGTAGCCAGGCCCAGTGTGCGAGCTTCAGCGCCTGCCGGGCGTTCTGCTCGACCATGAGGACGCTGATGCCCATGGCGTTGATCTCGCGCACTAGCGCAAAGACGTCGCGCACGATGAAGGGCGCAAGACCCAGCGACGGCTCATCCATCAGAAGCAGTTTAGGCGAGGAAACCAGCGCGCGGGCGATCGCCACCATCTGCTGCTCGCCGCCCGACAGCGATCCGGCGAGCTGGTTGCGCCGTTCGCCAAGGCGGGGGAAACGTTCCAGCAGTTCATCGATGCGCCGCTGCAGCCTGGCCGCGTCGCGTTCGATGAAGCCCCCCATGCGCAGGTTTTCCAGCACGGTCAGCGTGCCCCAGAGCTGCCGGCCTTCCGGCACCCAGGCGATCCCCAACTGGTGGATCTGATGCGGCCGCAGCCGCCGCAGGTCGTGCTCGCCGCAGAAACGGATACTGCCGGAGGCCGCCGGCTGCAGGCCGAGGATGGCCTTGATGATAGTCGACTTGCCGGCGCCGTTCGCCCCCAGGATCAGCCGGATTTCCCCCGCGGGAATGACGATGGAGACGCCGTTGACCGCCGGCACCGCGTTATAGTGCACATGCAGGTCACTGATTTCGAGCAGTGCGCTCACGCGTCTTCCTCGGCCCCCAGATACGCGGTGATGACCTTCGGATCGGCGCGCACCACGGCGGGTGTGCCCTCGGCGATCTTGCAGCCAAATTCCAGCACTACGATGCGGTCGGACACTGACATGACGACGTTCATGTTGTGCTCGATCAACAGCAGCGTCAGACCGCGTTCGACAAGGCGTCCGATCAGGTGGACTACGTCATGCGCTTCCTGCGCCACCATCCCCTGCGTCGGCTCGTCCAGGATCAGCATGCGCGGATCGGTCGCCAGGGCGCGGGCGATTTCGACGCGCCGCTGATCGCCGTATGGCAGTTCGCTCGGCAGGCGATAACGGTTGGCGCGGACGCCGACCCAGTCCAGCAGTGCCTCCGCCCGGTCACGGGTTTCGCGCTGTTCGGCACGGTGGCGCGGCAACGCGAACAACGAATCCCACACCTGCGCGCGGGTGCGACAGGAGCGGCCCACCATCACGTTCTCCACGGCGTTAAGATGCGGAAATAGCCGGGCGTTCTGGAACGTGCGCGCGATGCCAAGGCGCGTCAGCCGATTGGGCGCCCAGCCGTTCACGCTTCGCCCATCGAACAGGATGTCACCCTTGTTCGGAGCCAGCGCCCCGGAGATCAGGTTGAACAGCGTCGTCTTGCCGGCGCCGTTCGGCCCGACCACCGACATCACCGTGTTGCGCGGCACCGCGAAGGACACATCCGAAACCGCGACCAGTCCACCAAACCGCATCGTCAGGCCGCGGACCTCCAGAATGCTGCCGCTTGCCGCGTCGGAACTTTCTCCCCCGTCAGGCGACAGCGACATAGGTCCCCGGACCGGTCACCTCGATCACCGCGACCGTCGGCGTAATATTCTCGCCGCTAGGCGGGTTCTTGAAGCTGAGATGCGTGCCAAGCGGGCTCTGGTAGTCGAGTTCTGCCATCTGTTCCTGGATCTTCTCACGATCGGTGCTGGCGGCTCGCTTCACACATTCCACCGCGCACATGATCGCGTCGTAGCCGTAGGTGGAGAACGACGTCGCCTTGAGTTGATACTTGGCGTCGTAGTCGTCCAGCCACTTGCGCAGCGTGCCCGTCGCGCCCGCGAGATCCTGCGCCAACCAGGTAAAGCAGCCCTTGATTGCGCCGTTCGTGCCGTTCCAGTAGAGCGGATCCTGAAAGGCGCCGTATCCGGTCATCAGCGGCACATCGATCCCGGCGGCCCGGATCTGCGGCACCACCTTCACGCCGTCACCGGTCGTCGACGCCACGAACATGGCGTCCGGCTTCGCAGCCTTGATCTTGGTGATCTGCGCGGAGAAATCCTGGCTGCCCGAACTGAACGCTTCATCCGCAACGATGTCATAGCCGAGCTTGGCCTTCATCGTGCGGCAGACCTCGGCGTCGCCGCTCTGCGCATCCTGCGTCTGGTCGTAGATGATGGCGAGGCGTTTGAAATTGAGCTTGCCATGCACCTTGGTCAGCACCAACGGGATAGCAGTCGGACCAACCGGGTTGACGCGGAAGGCCCACGGCGTCCAGCGCTTCACTGGCGCCCCCGCCTCTCCCACCAGCACGAGTTTCAACTGGCTGGCGATGGGCACTAGCGGCACGTAACCGACCGAGTTGGTCGGCCCGACATTGATTGCGATGTCGGAATTCAGAGCGTTCTGCCGATAGAGCGTGATCGCCTGGCGCGCATCGTTCGCCATGTCATCGACGTGGACGTCGATTGTATAGGTGTTGCCCTTGCTGTCCTGAAAGCCACCCGCGGCGTTGATGGCATCCGCCGCCATGCGCGCACCGTCCGTGCTACGCTGTCCATACGCGGCGGAGGGACCAGTCAACGGCTCGATCTGGCCGATCTTCAGCACCATGGCGGCGCGCGCTGCGGTGATGATCGCCGGCGACGCCAGCGACCCGGTTGCAGCGGCCAAGGCAAGTTGACCCATGCGCCGGCGCGTAATTCCAGAAGCCGCGGGCAGTTGTTGTTTTTTATCCATTGGACTAGCTCGCCATAATCTAGATACTGAACCGTAGCCGTTGCGCCGAACGATGGCAACCGAGCGCAGAGGGTGCGTCGGGGGAATCGGGCGAAGGCGATCACGCGGCGACGAGGCTGGCGAGATATTCGTCGTCCCATCCTGCGGTTTGCGGCGGAGGGCGTGACGGCACCGCTACGTCGGACCGATGGCCGAGGCTTTTAAGTTGCCGATGAACGCCATAACCGCACGGTCCGGCCTCATAACAAAACGCCAACGGCCTGCCAGGACGCCCCGAGACGGTCGCACAACTTGCTGATGTCACCCGGATCATTGGCAACCTGGCCGAGGTGCTCCACCGCAGCAGAGCGTCCGCTCTCCGCCACCGCGATCGAGGCCGCCCTCAGGCCCAGCAATCATACGGACTAGTGGGAAACGTTCAGCCCCGGCGGTCCACCAGACGGATCGGCTTCTGCCGCGTTTCGATCCCGGTAATCCCCGCGAGGCTGCCTGGAGCGGTCAGGCGCACGCCGAGTTCGACCCCCAGCCGGGCGCGCAGGGCCGCCTTGCAGGTAGCCTCCATCTCGGCCGGTGTGGTTTCCGGCGCTTCGATCAGGACCGTCATGTCCTCCCGCGCGCGGGAGCGAGTCAGTTCGCAGACATACTCGCCCGCGAAACCCGGCCACGCCGCCTTCAATATCCCGCCTATCGCCGTCGGATAGACGTTGATGCCCCGCAGCTTGACCATGTTGTCGCTGCGCCCCAGGAAACCGGCAATACGGCGGAACGGCAGCCGATCCGGATTGGCGCCGGTCAGTTCCCGCGTCACGTCCTGCGTGTTGAAGCGGATGATCGGGAAGATGTCGTGTTTGTATAGACACGTGCAGACGATGTTGCCGATCTCACCGGCCGCGGCCGGCTCGCCGGTGTCATCGAGCAGTTCGATCCACTGCGCGTCCTCCATCACATGCATGCCGCAGCGTGACGGCGACTCGCCCGCGATCAGGCCGGTATCCCCGACGCCATACCAGTCATACGCCTCGATCCCGCCCCAGACGTCGCGAAGCCGGTCGGCCATGCCAGGACCGAGTAGGCCGCTGATGAGGCGGAGGCGGATATCGGTGCCGGGTTCGATCTTGTTTTCGCGCGCGACTTCGGCGAGGCGCAGCATGTAATCGGCGAAACCGACCAGCACGGTGGCGCGGAAATCCCGCATCAGTTGCACCTGCTGCACCGAACGGGTTTCGACCCCGGTGCCGGCGCTGAGCACAGGCGCACCGATCCAGTGCACGATCGTTTCACGAATATAATGGCCGCCGTTGACCATGCCGAAGGCATAGACCGAGTGCACGACGTCGTCCCGGCGCATCCCCTGCATCAGGTAAGTGCGGGCCAGCAGCAAGTTCTGCAGCTCCCGGCTCCAGGGACCGAACAGCAGAGGCTGTGGCCGACCGGTTGTGCCACTGGTGGCCTGCATGATCAGCGATGGCCGCTGGTCCGCCGGATAGGCATCGAGGCCATGAAAGTCGCCGAGCGGCGGATAGGCCTCGACCGATTGCATCAGGTCGGTCTTGGTGTAGCAGGGCAGTCGCGGCAGGTCGTCGAGCGACCGGATATCGCCCGACTCTATTCCCTGCGCACGCCAGAGCCGGCGATAGAACGGCACCTTCCACGCGAATACCATGACGCGGGCGAACCGGTGTTCCTGCAGCACCCGGAGTTCATCGCCGCTCATGTCACGGAACCGCTCGGCGAAGGCGTCGCCGATCGGGTATTCACGCATCATGGTCGGGAGATCGAGTGACTCGAAGTAATTCATGGTGGCACCGGACCTGCTTGACGATGCCGCCAGGCGGCGGTCAACTCCACCGAGTTTCGCAGGCTTCCCGGAGGCATATCATGAGCGCCCGCTTCACGCTACCCTCGGACGAGCGCGTCGCGCTGTCGATCGTCGTCAATCTAGAGGAAGGTGCGGAACAGAACATCGCCGCGGGTGACAAGCATCCGGAACCGGTGGACGAACTCGGCGTCGCGCTGCGCATTCCAATTCGCAACCTCGCCAACGAGAGCAACTATCAATACGGCATCCGCGCCGGTGCGGAGCGTGTGTTCCGCGTGCTGGCGCAGCACGGCGTCAGCTGCACGGTCACCGCCGCCTCGGCCGCGCTGGCGCTGGCCCCGAAGGTCGCCGGCATGATCGTCGCCGGCGGGCATGAAGTCTGCGCACACGGCTATCGCTGGGTGCATCAATTTTCCTTCGATGAAGAACGCGAGCGCGCCTTCATCCGCAAAGCCGTTGAGACACAGACCGCCGCTGTCGGCACCCGGCCGTGCGGCTGGCTCTCACGTTATCTGTTTACGGAACGAACACGCCGCCTGTTGGTCGAGGAAGGTTTCCTCTATCACATGGACGATTATTCCGATGACGTTCCGCGCTGGGAACAGGTCGAGACGGCCGGGGGGTGTCGCAGGATCGTCGTGGTTCCCTATGCGCTCGACACCCACGACATGAAATTCTGGCTGGCGCCCGGATACACGCCCGCGCAATGGCTGGACTATGCGGTCGCCACGTTCGATCGGCTCTACGCCGAGGGCGCCGACCGGCCGGCGATCATGTCGCTCGGCGTTCACCTGCGCATCATCGGCCGTCCGGGCCGTATCGGCGCATTCGATCGGTTTTTGCAGCATGCGCTGAGCCACAAGGCCATCTGGACGACGAGCCGGATGGCGATCGCACAGCGGTTTGCCGATTTGAACCCGGACTGATCGCGTTCAGCCGGCGAAGCCCAACAGGCGGCGATGCATCTCCCACATGTTCCGGTCGCGGGCCTCGTTGAAAGCTGAGATCCTGATCCTTCGTAATCAGCTTAACATCCAGCGACGGCACGTGGCTGCACGATGTTCGCCTCGCCGGCTAAGCGACCGGAAATTTGCTCGCCGGCAATCTGGCGCAATGGTCGTAGATCGCGGATGGCCGGGTGAACCATACCCTCTCCTTCTCCGGATGGTTGACGATGTGCTGCAACGCCTCGCGGAGCATGCGGAGCCGGTAGGGCTGGCCTACGATCATCGTGTGCAACGCTATACCGCATACGAGCGGCTGTTTTGCCGACTGACGCAGCAGCTCTTCGAATTGACCGATGACGAAGTCACGAAATTGCTCCGGCGAATGATGTCTCACCAGGATCTGAGGGCTATCGTTGATCTCGATCGGGTACGGTACGCTCATGATTGGACCAGCGCGGGTCTTCATCCAGAGCGGCTGATCGTCGGCCGGCCAGTCCATCAGGAAATCGAACCCAACCTCCTTCA
>JAQGKJ010000072.1 GCA_028290165.1 Bradyrhizobium sp.
GAAATTTCGCGCCGAGCGCGGGGTGCTGCTATCACGGTTCGCCTGCTTCGAGGCGCTGCGCCATCGATTCAAAAAGCCGTGGTGGGAATGGCCCGAGGAATGGCGGCGGCCCGACGAAGCCAAATGCGCCAGCCTGCGCGAGGGCCCGGATGCCGGCGAGATCGAATTCGTCGAATTCGTGCAATGGACCGCCGACCGGCAGCTGCGCGGTTGCCGGGATCTCGCGACCCGGCTTGGCATGAAGGTAGGCCTCTATCTCGATGTCGCCGTCGGCGTGCAATCGGACGGCTTCGATGCCTGGAACGAGCAAGTCGCGATTTCCCGCCATCTCGCGGTCGGCGCGCCGCCTGACCCCCTGAACACTGTGGGCCAGAACTGGGGGCTTGCGGGCTTCAACGCCGCCGGTCTCGAAATTCAATCCTTCCAGCCATTTCGGGAGATGCTGCAGGCGTCGATGCGCTATGCGGGCGCGATCCGGCTCGATCATGTGCTGGGCTTGAAGCGGCTTTATCTCGTGCCGCGCGGCTTTGTCGCCAAAGAGGGCGTCTACGTGCAAATGCCGTTCGAGGCGCTGCTGGCCGTGACCGCGCAGGAGAGCGTGGCGCATCGATGCGTCGTGATCGGCGAGGATCTTGGCACGGTGCCGGAGGGCTTTCGCGAACAAATGCGCGATTGGGGAATCTGGTCATACCAGGTGATGATGTTCGAGCGCGACGACCAGGGCAGGTTTCGCGGTATCGACCATTATTCGTCCAACGCTTTGGTCACGTTCAATACCCACGATCTCTCGACCTATGCGGGCTGGCGCTCGTTCAGCGATCTGAAGCTGAAACGCTCGCTCGGGATCGACCCTGGCGAGAGCGACAACGCGCGATGGCATGCGCTGGCGATGCTGAGCGACGTGCTGCGCCATTACGGCATCGATCGCCATGATCTGAATGCCGTGGTGGGCTTCCTGGCACGGACAAAATCCCGGCTGCTTGCGATCTCGCTGGAGGATCTGTTGGGCGTGATCGACCAGCCCAATATTCCCGGTACCGTCAACGAACATCCGAACTGGCGGCAGCGATTGCCACTTGCGCTCGATGAGATCGCGTCCGCGATCGACGTTCCCGCGCTCAAAGTCGCGACAGGGGGGCGGACGCGCGCAGCGATCTGAAGGTTTGGATATTTTTCAGCGGGTGAAGGATTTGTCCTCCAGAATCGAAGACTATGGGCTGATCGGCGATTGCGAGACCGCGGCATTGGTCGGCCGCGACGGCTCGATCGACTGGCTGTGTTGGCCGGCGTTCGATTCCGATGCCTGTTTTGCCGCGCTCCTCGGCACCCACCGGAACGGCCGGTGGCTGATCACCCCCGCCGAAGAGGTCACGAAATCCTCGCGCCGCTATTGGGACAATACCCTGATCCTGGAGACGCGTTTTGAGACCGCAAACGGCGTCGTCGCGCTGATCGATTTCATGCCGCCGCGCGGCAAGGCCTCCGACGTGGTCCGGCTGGTGCGCGGGGTCACGGGCAGGGTGAAGCTGGAGATGCAGCTCGTGATCCGCTTCGGGTTCGGCATCGATATCCCCTGGGTCAGGCAAACCGCTGATGGCGCGCTGCTTGCCATTAGCGGGCAGGACATGATTGTGCTGCGAACGCCGATCGAGACCCGCGGCGAGGACCTGACCACGGTGGCCGGTTTCGAAGTGAGCGAGGGCGAGACCGTTCCCTTCGTCCTTACCTACGGGCCTTCGCATCTGCCGCTGCCCGAGCCGATCAATCCAGCGCAGGCGTTGCAGGACACCGAAGATTTCTGGACCGAGTGGTGCAGCCGTTGCACCTATCAGGGCGAGCACCGCGATCTGGTGATGCGATCGTTGATCACGCTGAAGACGCTGACCTATGAACCGACCGGCGGCATTGTCGCGGCGCCAACGACCTCGCTGCCGGAAAAACTCGGCGGGCAGCGAAACTGGGATTACCGCTTTTGCTGGCTGCGCGACGCCACCTTCACCCTGCTGGCGCTGATGAACTCCGGCTACACCGAGGAAGCCACCGCGTGGTACAACTGGTTGTTGCGTGCCGCAGCGGGCTCGCCGGCGAACATGCAGATCATGTACGGCATCATGGGCCAGCGGCGCCTGCTGGAATGGGAGGCCGGCTGGCTGTCCGGTTACGAAGGCGCGCAACCGGTTCGGGTCGGCAATGCCGCGCATGCCCAGCTGCAGCTCGATGTCTACGGCGAATTGATCGACGCGTTTCATCAGTCGCGCATGGCCGAACTGAAACTCGACGAAGAATCCTGGGCACTGGGACGCGCCGTGCTTGAGCATCTGGCGGAGGTATGGGACCTGCCGGATCACGGCATCTGGGAGCGGCGCGGCGAGGGCAAGCATTATGTTTCGTCGAAGGTGATGACCTGGGTCGCGTTCGACCGCGGTATCAAAAGTGTGGAAAAATTCGGATTTGACGCGCCGCTCGATCGCTGGCGGGCCTTGCGCGATGAAATCTGCCGCGATGTCTGCGAAAACGGTTTCGATCCCGTGCAGAATGCATTCGTCGAATCCTATGGCTCGCAGTTGCTGGACGCCAGCATCTTGCTGATGCCCGCGGTGGGTTTCCTTCCCGCCTCGGACCCGCGCGTTCGCGGCACCATCGCGGCGATCGAGAAATACATGATGCGGGATGGATTCGTGCTGCGGCACGATCCGCGCGAGATCTCCGATGAACAACAGCCGATCGAAGGCGCCTTTCTCGCCTGCAGCCTCTGGCTCGCCGATGCCCATGTGCTGGCGGGCGACGTCAACAAGGCGCGGGCGCTGTTCGACCGCGTGGTCGCGGTGGCCAACGATCTGGGGCTGCTGGCGGAGGAATTCGATCCCGGCGTGGCGCGTCAGACCGGCAATTTCCCTCAGGCGCTGACGCATATCGCGATGATCAATACCGCCCACAACCTCAGCGACGCCACGCGGCCGGCGGAGAAGCCCGCGGTGCAGCGGTCGACGTAATAAGCTCTCGTCATGTCCGGCCAAGTCGGGCGTCTCCACCCGCATTCGTTTTCGCAGACGAGGAACTTGCCAGCCCAAGCTTCATTGTTGTTAGAACCAGTGCTGGAGGGAGCCCGGTGATCCGCCTGTTCGTTGCGGCCATTCTTCTAGGCTGGCTGGTGCTTCCGGCGGAGGGGGCCAGCCTTGACGCGGCTGCCATCAACAACGCTGAATTTCGCTCAAAGCCTTCTGCCGAGGACAAGCTTGATGCGGTCGCTATCAAGGCCCAGGTCTTGCTGGACCGGGCGCAATTCTCTCCCGGGGAAATCGACGGCAAGCTCGGTGAAAATGCGCAAAAAGCCCTGCGGGCCTTCGCTGAGGCCAAAGGTTTGACCTCCGACAAAGCGCTCACGTCGGAGGTTTGGACGATGCTCGAGGGGACCAGCAGGGACGCCATCATCACCGAGTACACGATCTCTGAAAGCGAGGTGAAGGGACCGTTCTTGAAAAAGCTTCCGGCGAAAATGGACGACATGAAAGGCCTCAAGGCGCTCAGTTACACGAGCCCACGCGAAGCCATCGCCGAAAAATTTCATATGAGCGAGGGTTTGCTGGTGGCACTGAACCCCGGCAAGAAATTCGATCGCGCCGGCGAAAGGATCTTCGTCGCCAATGTTCCCACCAAACAACCCAAATTGGCGAT
>JAQGKJ010000106.1 GCA_028290165.1 Bradyrhizobium sp.
GTGCCGCTGCTGGAAGTCGCGGACGGACGCTACCTCGCCGAATCCAACGCCATTCTCTGGTATGTCGCCGGCGGCACTCCGCTGGCACCGGAGTCGCGGATCGAGCGCGCCGAGGCGCTGCAATGGATGTTCTTCGAACAGCACGCGCTGGAGCCGAATATCGGCGCCGCCTATTTCTGGCTGGCGTTGGTGAAAGGCGGCCGCGACCTGCAGACCCACGCGCTGGAGGACTGGATGGAGCGCGGCTATGCCGCGCTGCAGGTGATGGAAAATCACCTCAAGACCCATGACTATTTCGCCACCGGCGAGCTCACCGTCGCCGACATCGCGCTCTATGGCTACACCCATGTCGCCGACCGCTGCGATTACGACCTCGCGACCTTCCCCGCGATCCGAAAATGGTTGCGGCGGGTCGAACAGGCGCGCGGCTTCGTCTCCATGGACTGGCAGCCCGGCGCCGAGGTGGCCGATGCGGCCAGTATCGCCGCCGAGGCCTAGAGCCTTTTCCGCTTCGATGGAATCGAAGCGGGGCTTTAGATTCTTGATTTGACGCGTTTTCTTGACGCGAACCGGTGTCCACTTCGCTTGAAAACGCTCTAGGGCAACGAAATAGCGGGCATAACCGCGCAAATAGCGGGCATAATTGCCGGTCTCGCCGCCATTTTGCCATTTTCGGGACGGGGCGCGCCCCAATATTGCCCGCGATCCCTGCGAATTTTCCTTCCTTCGCGGGTGATTCGCTCGCGTCTTGAAGGATTTAGGGCATGATACGGTCGTCCGGCGCATCGGGCTTCAACATCCGTTCTGCGCTTGTCGCCTCCTCACGACTGACCGACGCTGTCGCGGCTTCGCTCGCGATCGGCTCGCTGTCGCTGTGCCTGATCGTCACCCTCACGGTGCTCTCGATCAGGGTCGCCATGGCAATGCCGATTCCGGCGTAAGTCTAAAATTATTTCCCCGAGACATTCGCAATTTTTGCGGGACAAGGCGCGATGATCCGCATCGCGATCGGGTAACGATGAAGTCACCTGTCGTACTTGTTACCGCGGCGCGGACGGCGGCGATCCTGCTGGCGGCGTCATTGCTGATCGCCACCGGGACGCGCGGCGAAGACGCACCCGAGCCGCGCGCCGTCAATCCGCCAGGCCGGATTCTGCCGGCTTCGCCGGCTGCGCAGCATCCGGCCCGCACTCATGACCATTTGTGAAAAATGAAAAACGCGCCAAGCGCGATCAGCCCAAAACCAAGTGCGTGATTCCAGCCCAGCGGCTCCTTGAGATACAACACCGAAAATCCGGCGAACACGATCAGCGTGATCACCTCCTGCATGGTCTTGAGCTGCGCCGCGGTGTACACCGCGCTGCCCCAGCGATTGGCCGGCACCGCCAGCCAGTATTCGAAGAACGCGATGCCCCAGCTCACCAGGATCGCGAGCGGCAGCCAGCTCTCCTTGAATTTCAAATGGCCATACCATGCGAACGTCATGAAGACGTTGGAGCCAAACAGCATCAGGACCGGCAAGACCGACGGCGAAATGGTGGGCATGGATATCCTTTCGAAATTTCAAGCGCTGATATTGGACCGTGGAACCGGCTTCCATGTCCTCGACTATCATTTGATATAACAATTCGGAAAAGCCGTGCCGCTTCACTAAACCGCTTTTTAAGGATGGCGGGAGAAATCCAGCCCCTGATGCAACGATCCGTCACGTTATGTCCGTTATTCTGGAGAGAGACGAGGACAGGCATGCGGTTCGACTGGCGCGCAATCTGCGGTCCGGCTCTGACGACAGCGACGGCTCTGATCGCCATCATTGTCGACCGGAATTTCATTGCCGTTCCCAATCCCGCGCCGCTGTTCGTCTGCATCGTCGCTTTCGCCTCATCGCTGAGTGGGCTTAACTCGGGCATGACCAGCGCCGCCATTGCGGTGATTTCCTCGGCACTGTTCTTCCTCAACCACCGCGCCACGCCCGGCTACGACGCCGCCGACCTGGTTCGGCTCGCGATGCTGGCGATAACCGCGGCCGGCACCGCTGCCATCACCGGCCTGCTGCGCAAAAGGCTGATGGATTCCTTCGCCTGGGAGCGCAAGCATTATGTCACCGCGGCGCGCCTGTCGGCGGCGCTCGACCAGGTCGACATCGGCATCGTGCTGCTCGATTCCGATACCCGCGCCGAATTCATCAACCGCGCCTTCCGCGATTATTTTTCGTTGCCTGACGAGAAAGCTGACAGCAAGCCGCCGTTCATCGCCCTGATGTACCACGGGCGCGATACCGGCGCCTATGAACTGCCGGAGGAGGAATTGAGCGCCTTCATCGCGCGGCGCACGGAGATGATGCGGTCAGGCGACCAGACGCCGATCAATATCAACCTCGCCGACGGACAGGTGCTGCGTTTCAGTTGCACGGCGCTGCCCGACGGCGGGCGGATGCTGAGTTACACCCCGGTGACCGATCTGGTCCGTCATACCGATGACCCCGCCAGCGCCGACTTCTACCGCTCGCAGCGCGGCGGCGGCGATCGTGGCCTCACCCGCCACCTGCGCGCTGCGGAGTAGAAGCGCACGCCGCGTCAACCACCGAATGCAATTGATCCCTGCCCGCGCCGCCTTTAATGAAGGAGCGACGTCAGCGGCCTTCACGCGCGGCTTTCTGCGCGTTGCTCCCTTCATGAATGCGGAATCAAGAATGTCCGCCGCGTCGGAACCCAGCGGCCGGGGGCCTTCCGGGCCCGGCGCGGCCTGTGGATAAGTCCGGGTGTCATGGCCGCGTAACAAAGCACGGCTAGGGTCCGCCCGCGTCTGATCAGGCCCCCCGTCACAGATCACGCGCCCCCAGCGGTCCCCGTCAGTCGCCGCGTCTGACAGGGGCCGCATTTTTTTGTCGTCTCACCGGTTGCGTTGGAATAGCCGCCGCGCGCGATGGCCTCTATGGCTCCGTGGCGTCTGCATCCGGGCCTGACTTGCATAGCGCCCCTGAGTAGCCCGCGCCTTGCGGCTTCGGCGGCTCCGGGCCACATTATCTCCCGTCTCGCGTCCCCCACCCACAGGATCAATCCATGCAAATTCGCAATCTCGGCGGCTCCGGCCTGCGCGTATCCGCCGTCGGCCTCGGCTGCAACAATTTCGGCCAGCGCACCGATCTCGAAGCCTCGCGCAAGGTGATCCACAGGGCGATCGACCTCGGCATCACGCTGTTCGATACCGCCGACATCTATGCCGGCATGGGCGGCTCCGAGACCGTGCTGGGCGAGGTGCTCGGCGATCGGCGCAAGGACATCGTGCTGGCGACCAAATATTCCAAGCCGATGAGCAACGACGGCACCAAGCAGGGCGCGTCGCGGCGCTACATCATGTCCGCGATCGAGGCCAGCCTGCGGCGGCTGAAGACCGACTACATCGATCTCTACCAGCAGCACGATTACGATCCTCTGACGCCGATCGAAGAGACCTTGCGGGCACTGGACGACCTGATCCGGCAGGGCAAGGTGCGCTACATCGGCAACTCGAATTTTCCGGCGTGGCGCATCACTGAGGCCGAATTCACCGCGCGCCAGTTGAACGTCAGCCGCTTCGTGTCGTGCCAGGACGAATACAGCCTGGTGGTGCGCGACATCGAAAAGGACCTGCTGCCGGCCGCGCAGGAGTACAAACTCGGCCTGCTGCCGTTCTTTCCGCTCGCCAGCGGACTGCTCACCGGCAAATACAAGCGCGGCGCGGCGGCGCCGGAGGACTCTCGTTTTGCCAAGGCGCCGGCGTTGCGCGAGCGCTACGTCACGCCGCGCAACGAGGACATCGTCGAAAAGCTGCAGGCGTTTGCGAAAGCGCGCGGCCACACCATGCTGGAGCTGGCGTTCTCATGGCTGGCCTCACGGCCGCAAGTCGCCAGCGTCATCGCCGGCGCCACCCGCGTCGAGCAGGTCGAGCAGAACGTGAAAGCGATCGGCTGGGCGCTGAGCGCGGAGGAACTCGCGGAGATCGATGGGATTACGAAATAGCTTCGTCAGTCCGGGGGCGTCCGAAGGACGAACCCGGAATCTCGAGATTCCCCGATGTGCAATTGCACATCTGAGGTTCGCATCCTCGATGCGCCCCGGAATGACCCTA
>JAQGKJ010000139.1 GCA_028290165.1 Bradyrhizobium sp.
TTGCCGACGTTTTGGGAGCTCCAGTGCCTCTGGCACCGGATGCCGCCCCCGCGGGAGACGTTGCCGGAGTCGTCGTTGCCGATTTTCTTTCAGGTGTAAGCTTCGCGCTGGGGTTGCTCACGCTCGGAACGGGCCCCGTCGTCCCCGGCGTTTTCGGAGCGCCTGGGGCTCCGGGACCAGACGCCGGCCCGGCCGGAGACGTTGTCGCCGGGGTCGTCGTCGCCGACTTGTTTTCCGGGGTAAGCCTCGCGTTGGGGTTGGTCACGCCCGGAACGGGCCCCGTCGTCCCCGGAGGCAAGGGAGGCGCCCCTTTCGTGCCCGGCACGGGCAGCGCGTTGGCCTTAGGCAGCGCGTTGGCCTTCGGCAGCATGTTAGGGGAGACATTGGTCTGCAACGGTGTCGTTGCCGCACCCTTCTGACCTGACGGTGCGCCCGCGGTGCCCGGTTTCACGGGATTGATCATGGCGCTCTGCGGCATCGGCAGTTTGCCCTGCTGGATCAGGCTGGCCTTTTGCATAGCCGAGTGCGGCAGCTGCGGACCGGCGCCGGCCGGCGTCACACCGCCCTGTCCCGCTCCGCCTTTCGCCGCAGGCGATGTCGGCGCAGTAGCGTTGGGTTGAGCGTTGGGCGCCCCCGGAGCACCGGGGGCAGCCGGCGCCGGTTGAGCCGGCTGGTTGATGACGTTGTTGATGACGGTCGTGTTGTGGATATTGGCGAAGATGATGTTGTTCGGCGGCGACGCGACATAGACCGGCGCCTGGACATAGACCGGGATCGGCACGAAGAACGGCTGCGGCAGGATGAACAGCCCGATCGGCGGCGGTGGCGGCTCCAGGACGACAAAGTCCGGCGGCGGCGGCGGCAGGAAAAACACCGGCGCCCGCGGTGGCGGCTCAAAGCCGAAATCCGGATCGGCGAACATCAGCACCGGGCGGTCGACATAGACGATTTCATCGGGCGGAGGCGGCGGCACGTCGTAGTCGATCATCGCAAATGAGGGCGGCGGCTCCAGCGGCGCGGTAAGAATGGCAAGGCGGCGACGTGCATCGTAGGCATGGGGCCCGCGCGGATAGCGCCGCAGATATGACCAGTAAGCCTGCGGCGTATCGGTCCGGTAGCTGCGAAGCCAGGTGATCGCCTCGCGCCGCGCGGCGACGATCGCGCGGACGCGTTTGGCAAGGGGATCGCCGGGATAGGCGCCCAGGAAATCTTCATAACCAGGCAGGGTGTCGCGTTCGAGTGCCGCGGCATAGGCATCCTGCACACCGAGATCGCGGATCGGCTTGTTCCTGATCGCGGCGACCTGGTCCGGTGGCGCCTGCGCGGGCGCATCCGGCGCACGGTCGAAGAAACTGAACGGCGCATCGATCTTCTCGGCGTCCCATGGCACCTGCGCACCTTTGCTCGCCTCGTTGACGCGCAGCCGCACGCGATTGAAAACCTCCGGCAGCGGCAGTCCGCCGGTGCGGATCATCTCCGCGAGCGATTGGGCATACGCGCCATACGGCCCCTGCTCGTTCGGAGCGACCGTGCCCGGTGCCGCGTTGAACGCGATCAGCATGTGCGGATCGGGCTCGACCAGAGCGAGGCCGCTTGCGATCGGCTGGCTCCCCTCGACAAAGGGCTGCTGGCGCGCCGCGTCCAGCACAACGATGCTGGCCTTCAACGGAAGCGACGCAAGCTGGCGCAGGTAGTCGCTGATCCGCAATCCCTCGATCGGAATGTCGACGTCGCGACTAAGCGCGGAATCGACTGGGATGAAATAATTCTCGCCGGCGAGCTGCATTCCGTAGCCCGCGAGATACACCATCGCGACCGTGCCAGGCCCTGACGCTTGTGCCTTCTGGATGAAGTCGCGAAGACTTCCGCGCAGCGTATCGCCGTCGAGGTCACGGGCCCCGACCACATCGAAGCCGGCCGCCTGGAGGGTTTGCGCGATCAGGCCCGCATCATTGGCCGCGGTCGCAAGCGGCGACTTGGCGTAAGCGCCGTCGCCGACGACGAGCGCGACGCGCTTTTCCTGCTGCTGGGCGCTGGCGGAGCTCAGGAACCCCGGAAGGGCGAAAAACACTATCAGGCACAGCGAAACAATAGAAAAAGGTTTGATCCCACACATGATTTTCTGCCCGCTGAAAGTTCCATCCCAACGTCCGCGCATTGAGCGCGCGACTTGCTGAACATTGCTTGAACGAAAAGCGCTACCATTAAGGCAGGCGCGTGACGGGTATGCAGGAGGGCGGAGGATGACGTCGCGTTGTGCAGCAACGACCGCCCGCTTATTGAGGTACCTGAAACGACCGTCGGAGGCCGAATCATGGCTCCCACAATTCGCAGAGCCGGCGCGAAGCCAGTTCCGTTCGATCACGGGTTTGAATATCGGCTCGAAAACGATCCGCGATTTCTGCGCCGGATCGAACAGGCTCGCGGCAGTCTGCAAACTGGGCGCGGGGTCCGGCTGGAAGACCTCGAAACGGAATAGCGCGGCTCGGTTCGCTGCAACAGGTTGCGAGAGCTTTAGTTGCGACGAAGGAGCGATCCGCCAGACTCGTGGAGAGGATCGCCGAAAGAGGATTGGGAAGCCGCGTTCAAGCAGCACTTCTTGAATTTCTTTCCGCTGCCGCACGGACAGGGATCGTTGCGTCCAACTTTGCGCAGGGGATCGCGGTGCGGCGTCCCGAGCGACGTCAGCGGAGCCCATTCAGATTTGTCGCTGCTCCGCACCTTCTCCTTGAAACAATGCCAATCCGACATCTCCGCGATCGTATCGCCGAACAGAGCGAGTTCGCCGTCGGTGGTAAGCGGCTTGGCTTCCGGATGCTCGATCGCATGTTGCAAGTCCTTTTCGAAGTCCTCGAATGTTAGCCACATCGGATCAATGGAGCCGCGCAAGAAGGCCTGCCGCACGAGCGGTTTTAGTTCGCCTAGTCCGAGCCAGGCCACGGCATCGAGCCAGCCTTGCCAGACGAAGCAGCCATCCGACGCATCGAGTTGCGAGTAACAATCGCGCAGGAAGTCTGCGGTCGCGGCGCGCGGCAGGTCGCCACGCAGGGTCAGCATGGCGATCGCCTGACACATCCGCGAGCGGACGAATTCGTCAGCCTCGTGATCTCGAATGATCTCATAGAGCGGCCCGGGATCGCCATCGAACACGGCCGCCATCACGCGGTGGGACGTCTCGGTGATGGCACCGCCGAGGATCTGGTCGAGTACTTCGGGGGGCAATCGCAACAAATCTGACAGCGGCCGGTACGCCGATTTCTCGCGCCACTCGCCGAGCAGATGAAACATGAAAAACAGCGCAGCCGGCGCAGCCGGTTCACCTTCCATCGACAAGAACTCATCGATGCGCCGCAGGAAGATGGGAACCATCGTAGCGCGATCGGCTTGCGCGGCACGGATCGCCTCGACCGGCAACCGCCTCCAAGTGTTTAACTCCTCCACAACCTCTGCAGCATTCATCGTTAGCTCCTGGATCAAACGCTGGCCGTCATCACACTCCGTCTGTGTGATCCTCAGCTGACCATATCCACTCGGCCATCCCTGAGCCGGTAGATGCCGCCGACCACCCTGAGTTTGTGCTGTTCGACCGCGGCGCTCAGGATCGGTGTGGCGGAACTTAATTTGGCGACGTTGTCGACCACGTTCTGACGGACGGCTTTGCCGAGCGTATCACCGCCTTGCTGCGATACGGCCTTCACCGCGGGCGCAATGCCGGTGACCAGGGAGGGCATATGTCCCGGCAAGGTCGTGTCGTCCTTGAGGGATTTTATCGCCGCATCGACGGCGCCGCAGCTTTCGTGACCCAACACCAGGATCAAAGGCACGCCCAACACGGCGACGGCATATTCCAGGCTGGCGATGGTTTCGGTCGTGGCGAAATTTCCGGCCACGCGGCACACAAAGAGATCGCCCCGGCCGGCATCGAAGGCGTATTCCGGTGCGATACGCGAATCGGCGCAGCTCAATACGGCGGCGTAGGGATTTTGACCTCCTGCCAAGGCCTCCCTTTCATGTTTGAAATCGTGACGCAGCGATACGCCGCCAACGTAGCGCTCGTTGCCTTTCAGCAGGCGCTCGAGCGCAGCATCGGGTGACAGCACGTTCTGCGGCTTGGGTGGTTTCTTCTTTTCCTTCTCCTTCTCCTTCTCCTTGGCATCGGCCGCGCCTGCCAGGAAAATCCCGGCCGACGAGGCCGCGAGTAAAAGCATGGTGCGCCGTGATGGCGCCAGCGAACGATGAGAATTTTGGCCGCACATTTCGCACATCGTATCTTCCCTCCACGACGAGGTTACAGCGTCTGCACGTCCACCACCCCCGACACCGCCTTGATCGCGCCGGCGATCTGCGGCGAGACCTTGAAGCGGCCCGGCAGCTTCATTTCCACTTCGGTTTCGAGGTCGAGCATCATCACCAGCGAGACGTCGCCGTCGGCGCCGCCGACCGCGGCGACCGGTTTTGCCTGTTGGCCACGGAGGGCACTGCCCTGCCCTGCCTCAGGCATCTGCAGCCGCTTGGCGATGGACTCGAGCGGCCTGGTGTCGCGCACAAAAATCCGAAGACCTTTTTGGGTTTTTGCGGCGGCGTCATCCAGCGGCTCGGCGTGAAGCACGCGCGCGCGGACATCCTCGCCCTGCAATTCGGCCCCGAGCTGCAGCAGCACGGCCGCTCCGGGCTCCAGCACCTCGCGATACTGCGCGAGCCCTTCGGAAAACAGCACGGCCTCGAAATGGCCGGTCGGGTCCGACAGTCCCATGATGCCCATCTTGTTGCCGGTTTTGGTACGCCGTTCCATCCGCGACACCACGGTGGCGGCAACCTTGCCGGCGGTGGCGCCGGTTTTGACCGCGCGCGAGAATTCCGCCCAGGTCTGCACCCGCAACCGTTTCAGCACGGTCGCATAATCATCGAGCGGATGGCCCGAGAGGAAGAATCCGATGGCGTCGTATTCGCGCCGCAGCCGTTCCGCCGGCAGCCACGGCTCGACCTGCGGCAGCATGATGGTCGGCGCGTCGGTAGCGCCGCCGAACATGTCGTTCTGTCCCATGGTCGCGGCCTCGTGGCTGCGCTGGCATGCGGCAAGGATTGCTTCCGCGCCGGCGAACACCCGCGCGCGATTGGAATCGAGCGCGTCGAACGCGCCGGCCGCAGCGAGGCTCTCGATCACGCGCTTGTTGATGGCGCGCGGATTAGCCCGCGCCGCGAAATCGGCCAGCGAGGTGAACAGTCCATCCTTGCGCGCCTCCACGATCAGCTCGACCGCCTGGTGGCCGACGCCCTTGAGCGCGGCAAGCGCGTAATAAATGGTGCCGTCGGCTACCTCGAAGGTGGCGCCGGAGCGATTGATCGAGGGCGCCTCGACCTTGATCCCGACCCGTTGCGCCTCGGCACGAAACTCCGAGAGCTTGTCGGTATTGTTGAGGTCGAGCGTCATCGACGCCGCCAGGAATTCGACCGGATAATGCGCCTTCATGTAGGCGGTCTGATACGACAAAAGCGCATAGGCCGCGGCATGGCTCTTGTTGAAGCCATAGTCGGCGAATTTTGCCAGCAATTCGAAGATGGTGTCGGCCTGGCCGCGCTGGATGCCGCGCTCGACGGAGCCTGAGACAAAGCGCTCGCGCTGCTGCTCCATCTCTTTACGGATCTTCTTGCCCATCGCCCGGCGCAACAGGTCGGCTTCGCCGAGCGAATAGCCGGCCATCACCTGCGCGATCTGCATCACCTGTTCCTGGTAGATGATGACGCCGAACGTCTCCTTGAGGATCGGCTCCAGCATGGGGTGCAGATATTCCGGTTCCTCGTCGCCATGCTTGCGCGCGCAATAGGTCGGGATGTTCGCCATCGGACCGGGGCGATACAGCGCCACCAGCGCGATGATGTCCTCAAAACGGTCGGGCCGCATGTCGACCAGCGCGCGCCGCATGCCCTGACTTTCCACCTGGAACACGCCGACCACATCGCCCTTGGCCAACATCGCGTAGCTCGGCGCGTCGTCGAGCGGCAGCCGTGCCAGATTGAGCTCGATGCCGCGGCGCTTCAACAGTTTTACGGCGAGATCGAGTACCGTCAGCGTCTTCAGCCCGAGGAAGTCGAACTTTACCAGGCCCGCGGGCTCGACCCATTTCATGTTGAATTGGGTCACCGGCATGTCGGATTTCGGATCGCGATAGAGCGGCACCAACTCGCTTAAAGGCCGGTCGCCGATCACGATGCCTGCGGCGTGGGTGGAGGCGTGCCGGGTCAGGCCTTCGAGGCGCTGCGCGATGTCGAAGGCGCGCGCCACCACCGGGTCCTCGTCGCGAAACGCCTGCAGTTTTGGCTCGCTCGCGATCGCGGCCGCCAGCGTCACCGGCGCCGCGGGATTTTGCGGCACCAGTTTTGTCAGCTTGTCGACCTGGCCGTACGGCATCTGCAGCACGCGGCCGACGTCGCGCAGCACGCCGCGCGCCTGCAGCGTGCCGAAAGTGATGATCTGCGCCACCTGCTCGCGGCCGTAAC
>JAQGKJ010000140.1 GCA_028290165.1 Bradyrhizobium sp.
CGGCCGATCCGGTCGGTTAGCCAGCCGACGCCGAGCGCGCCCAGCACCGCGCCGGCGAGATAGCCGCGGTTGGAAAGCCCGCTGTCGAAATTGGTGAAATGAAGCGCCGGACTTTCCTTCAGCGCGCCCGACAATGACCCTGCCAGCGTGACCTCCAGCCCATCCAAAATCCAGGTGATCCCGAGCGCCACCACGACACGGGTGTGGAAGCCGCTCCAGTGCAGGCTGTCGAGACGCGCGGGAATACTGGTTTCGATGACGCGATCATCGTTCCCCGGGATCGGCGCCGCTGCGGCAGCCGTCGAATTGCGCTCTGTCAGCTGCAAATCCATCAAGTTGAGCCAATGAGAGGATATCCGGAAATGCGGCATTGCGAGGCCACCAACGTTAACGCCCTCGGCGCACTGGGGTTCCCGCATTGCGGCAAAGGAACCGATGGGGTTCGCACCCGTTTTTCGTTCGTTATCCAGTCAATAGGGAGTCAATGATGGCTGTGCATCGCAAGGCAACACGCGCTCGCAAAACAGCTCCACGTAAAAATGCTGCGCGCAAAAGCACGACAAAGCGCTGGTCGCAGCGCGTGACACAAGGGAGCGACGCGCTCGATTTGAAACGTGGCGTCTTCAAACTCACCGATCCGAAGAAAATCGCGGCATCGCTGAAGCGATCGGCCGAACGCAGTTCGCGCCGCAAGAGCGGCGCCTATCGCTCGGCGCTCTCGATGCTGACGTTCTATATCAACCGCGCCGGCAAGACTTTGCCGAAAACCCAACGCGACCGGCTGCAGCGCGCGAAGAGCGAGTTGAAGCAGCAGTTCGGCAAAGATTAGCCGGTCGTCCCTGCGGGGACGACGCTGGAGATCACGTCCTTACGCCGCGCGGATGTTCGCCATGAAGCGGTCGAGTTCTTCGCGCAAACGCGTGCTTTCGGTCGAAAGCGTTTTGGCCGAATTCAGCACCTCTTCGGAGGCAGAACCGGTTTCCGCGGCGCCGCGGTTGACCTGCGTGATATTGGCGGCGGCCTCATGGGTGCCTTGCGCGACGTTCTGAACGCTGCGCGCGATCTCCTGGGTTGCTGCGCTCTGTTGCTCCACGGCGCCGGCAATCGACGATGCGATACTGGAGATCTGGCCGATGGTGCCGCCGATCTCCTTGATGGCGGCGACCGATTCCTGCGTCGCGCCCTGCATGCCCAGGATGTGGGACGATATCTCGTCGGTCGCCTTCGCGGTCTGGCTCGCGAGCGACTTGACCTCGGAGGCGACGACCGCAAAACCCCGGCCGGCATCGCCGGCGCGGGCGGCTTCGATGGTCGCGTTCAGCGCCAAGAGATTGGTCTGCTCGGCGATCGCCGTGATCAGCTTGACGACGTCGCCGATCTCTTGGGCGGCGCGCGACAATTTGCCGATGCGGCCGTCGGTCTGCTGCGCCTGAAGCACCGCTGCCTCCGCGATCTTGTTGGATTCGCGCACCCGTCTGCCGATTTCGTCGACCGAGGCCGAAAGCTCCTCTGTGGCGGTGGCGACCGATTGCATGTTGCTGGAGGCCTGTTTCGACGCGCCGGCGACCTGGCTGGACAGGCTCTGCGTGGTTTCGGCGGTGCGCGTCAGCGTCCCAGCGGCCTGTTCGAGCTGGACCGCGGACGCCGAAACGTTCGAGACAATGGCGCCTACCGCCGCCTCGAATTCATCGGCAAAGTGAATGAGCTCGGTGCGGCGCGCCGCGCCGGCCGCCTTGTTCTGGGCATCCTGGGCGGCGGCGTCGCGTTCGGCTTTGGCGATCGCCTGCACCTTGAATTCTTCCACCGCGGCCGCCATTTCGCCGAGTTCGTCCTTGCGCCCCAGGCCCGGCAGCACGACGTCGAAATTGCCGCCGGCGAGTTCGCGCATCGCCTTGCACATCGCCGTCATCGGGCGGGATATTCCCTTGCCCAATAGCAGCGCCAGGATGGCGCCAAGCAGGAAGCCGCCGGCCGCGAGCATCAGGATCAGCCGCTCGGTCTCGCCGATGGTCGCGTCCGATTCCGATTCAAGTCTTTGCTGGTCGGAAAGCAGGTCCGCCTTCATCGTGCTCGCGCCCTTGACGATGGCGGCCGCCGAATCGGCCATCTCGCCAACCAGCTCGTCGATTTCCTTCGAATTCTCGACCAGCTTGCTCAGCGCCTGCCGATATTCTTCAAGCAGTGCGGCGGCCTCCTTGAGGCCATGCAAGATCTTCTCGTCGGTCGACGAGATCGCGTGCAGCGAGTTCTCGACGAATTTGAGCTGCGCCAGCGCGCTGGCCGCCACCGCCTGGTCGGCATTGATGACGAAGGTGTCGGCAAGCGCGGTCACCGCCTGAAATTGATCGGTCACTTTCTTGGCGGCGAACTGGAGCGTCTGCAGTTCCGAATCGTCGGCGTTGCTGGGGAGATCGTCGAGCTTGTAGCGCAGCAGGTTGCCGCCGCGCGCGAGCTGGTTTTGCGTCACCAGCGCGCTCTCGCGCTTGACCTTGAGGATGTCGGCGAAAATCTTGGTGAAGATGCGGAATTCGCGGGCCAGGCGGGTGATCTGATCCAGCCGCGCCGGATTTGTGGTGCCCCTCATCGATTGATCGATGGCGTCCTTCAGGCCGGCCTCGGCTGCCAGCGCGGCTTTGGCATCGTCTTCCTTGCCGCTGACCACATAATATCGCGCCAATCCCCGGTACGAGATCAGCTCGCGATCGATGTTGCGCGCCAGGTCGGCTTCCGAAACGCTATTCCGGTAAGTGGTAACGCCCGAGGAAACACGCTCGAAGCCGAGATAGGCGATGCCCATGCTGGCCGCCGAGATCGCGAGCACGACAGAGAAGCCGAGCATGACCTTGCCGCGAAATCGCAGGGTCGGAAGTTTCAAGGATATCGATTGCGGCCAGACACGCTTTGACAATCCCACCTCGAACCCCCTGTTTCGGAAAGCAAATAGAGCCAGGCACGCGAGCGCCCGGGTTGGTGCCGAAATCTAGTGCAGAATGGATAAGAGGCCGTAAATTTGGGGCGGGTCCGCAACTCCTCAGGTAGCCCGGAATTCCTACGCCGCCCGGGCCGCCGGTGCCGCGGGCGGCACTAATGCCTGCCAGCCGGCGGACAATTGCAGCTTCGGCTCGGTCAGCGTCTGCAGTTTTTCCAATGTCATGCCCGGGATCATCTCGATCACCGACAGTCCCTGCGGCGTCACATCGATCACCGCGAGGTTGGTATAGATGCGCTTCACGCAATTAGCTGCTGTCAGCGGATAGGTGCAACGTTTGAGAATGCGCGGTTCGCCGTTCTTGCTGGTGTGGTCCATGATGACGCGGATGGCCCTGGCGCCGACCGCGAGATCCATGGCGCCACCGACCCCGGGCGGGAACGCCGGGTCTTCGGTGGTCCAGTTCGCGAGATCGCCTTTTTCGGATACCTCGAAAGCGCCGAGCAGGCTGACATCGAGATGGCCGCCGCGGATCATCAGGAACGCATCGGCGTGATGGACGAAGCAGCCGCCGGGGACGAGCGTGGTCTTGTTCTTGCCGGCGTCGACCATATAGGGGTCTTCCTTGCCGGGCTCCGGCTTCGGACCCATGCCCAGAATGCCGTTCTCGCTGTGAAAGATCACCTCGCGCCCCGCCGGCACGAAGCTCGCGGCCAGTGTCGGAATTCCGATGCCGAGATTGACGTAATCGCCTTCCAACAAATCCTGCGCGGCGCGCCAGGCCATTTGTTCACGCGTCAGAGGCTGATAGGACTTGGGGGTCATGCAGTTGCTCCAACAACGACGACGCGGTCGACGAAAATACTCGGCGTGACCACCGCTTCGGGATCCATCTCGCCGAGCTCCACCATCTGGCCGACCTCGACCACGGTCAAATCCGCGGCCATCGCCATCACCGGATTGAAATTCCGCGCCGACTTTATGTACGTCAGGTTGCCCCAGCGGTCGGCCTTGTTGGCCTTTATCAATGCGACATCGCCCTTCAGCGGTTTCTCGAACACGTGCAGCCGGCCGTCGATCTCCCGGGTTTCCTTGCCGTCGCCGAGCTTGGTCCCGGCCGAGACCGGCGAGAAAAATCCGCCAAGGCCGGCCGCGTGGCAGCGCATGCGTTCGCTGATGGTGCCCTGCGGGACCAGTTCCAGCTCAAGGCTCTTGGCGCGGTAGGCATTGAGGAACGCACTGTAGTCGCCCGAGCGCGGATAGGAGCAGATCACCTTGCGCACCCGTCCCGAGTTGATCAGCCGGGCCAGGCCGTAATCGCCATTGCCGGAATTATTGGCAACGATGGTCAGCTCCCTGGCGCCCTGCTCGTGGAGGGCATCAAGCAGGTTGTCGGCGACGCCGACCGCGCCAAAGCCGGCCACCAGTACCGTCGACCCGTCGCGAACGCCTGCCACGGCGTCGGCGGTGGTTTTCACTTGCTTGTCGATCACGTCAAAAAGCCCCTTTGAAGCGGCATTACCGTTTGCTCTCCGTGGCTTACACCAGAACCGGAAAGTCGCCGGAATAGACCATCAAGTGAGCCGCCGAGGAAGGCACAAATTTGCAGCCGTGATGCGCGACATTCGGCCAGGGTCATCCTTCCCGCGAACGCCGGAACGACGATCAAGACATCACAATGACTTCCGCGGCGAAATTCCCAGTTGCAAAGTCCCGCCCCCGTGCTTCTAATTGGAACAATTAAAAAGCAATCGGGAGGTACCACGCGTGTCTACAGTCAAATTGACGGTGAACGGCAAGGCGGTCTCGGCCGACGTCGAAGACCGCACTCTCCTTGTAAATCTCCTGCGCGATCATCTGAACCTGACCGGCACCCATGTCGGCTGCGATACCAGCCAATGCGGCGCCTGTGTCGTGCACATCGATGGCCGCGCGGTCAAATCATGCACGGTGCTGGTCGGACAGGCCAATGGCGCCAATGTCACCACCATCGAGGGCATCTCGAAGGGGAGCGAACTGCATCCGATGCAGGCCGCGTTCCGCGACAATCACGGGCTGCAGTGCGGCTATTGCACGCCGGGCATGATCATGTCGGCGATCGATATCGTCAACCGGCACGGCGGCAAGCTCGACGAGGACACCGTCCGGCACGAGCTGGAGGGCAATATCTGCCGCTGCACCGGCTACCACAACATCGTCAAATCGGTGCTCGACGCTGCCGGCCGCATGAACGTCGCGCAAGCCGCGGAATAGCCTCGGCCTGCACGATACGAACTTTTTGAAATTCAAAAACCGGCTGCGACCCGCGCCTTCAAGTTCGCGCAGGAGATGCGGTCCGACAGGGAGAGATGCGATGGGTGTTGAAGGCATTGGCGCCAGTGTGGTGCGCAAGGAAGACCGGCGGTTCATCACCGGTAAAGGCCGCTACGTCGACGACATCAAGCTTGTGGGCATGACCTTTGCCCATTTCGTCCGCAGCCCGCACGCGCATGCCAAGGTGAAGAGCATCGATTCCTCGGCCGCGATGAAAATGCCGGGCGTGGTCGCCGTGCTGACGGGCAAGCAGATCGTCGATGACAAGGTCGGCAATTTGATTTGCGGCTGGGCGATCACGTCCAGGGACGGCACGCCGATGAAGATGGGCGCGTGGCCGGCGATGGCACCGGAGACGGAGCGCTATGTCGGACCGGCGGTCGCGGTCGTCATCGCCGAGACCAAGAACCAGGCGCGCGACGCGGCCGAAGCCGTCGTCGTCGATTACCAGGAACTTCCCGCCGCCGCCGATATTCGCGCCGCTATCAAGCCGGGCGCGCCGCAGCTTCACCCCGAGGCACCGGGCAACGTGATCTACGACTGGGCGATCGGCGATGAGGCCGCGGTCAAGGATGCCTTCAGCAAGGCTGCCAATGTCGTCTCGCTCGACCTGACCAACAACCGGCTGGTGCCGAACGCGATGGAGCCGCGCGCGGCCATCGCCGACTACGACGAGGCCGAAGAGCATTTCACGCTGTACACGACGTCGCAAAACCCGCATGTCGCGCGCCTCGTGTTGTCGGCTTTCTACAATATCGCGCCGGAGCACAAGCTGCGGGTGATCGCGCCCGACGTCGGCGGCGGCTTCGGCTCGAAGATCTACATCTATCCGGAAGAGATGGTGGCGCTGTGGGCCTCCAAGAAGGTAGGACGCCCGGTGAAGTGGACCGGCGACCGCTCCGAGGCCTTCCTCACCGATGCGCACGGCCGCGACCACATCTCGAAGGCGGAGATGGCGTTCGACAAGGACAATAAGATCCTGGGGCTGCGGGTAAAGACCCACGCCAATCTCGGCGCCTATATGTCGCTGTTCTCCTCGGCGGTACCGACCTATCTCTATGCGACGCTGCTGTCAGGCCAGTACAACATTCCCGCGATCTACGCGGAAATCGTCACCGTCTATACCAACACCGTGCCGGTCGACGCCTACCGCGGCGCGGGCCGGCCGGAGGCGAGTTTCCTGCTCGAACGGTTGATGGAAACCGCGGCGCGGCAATTGAAGGTCGACCCGGCGGAATTGCGCCGCAAGAATTTTATCACCAGCTTCCCGCACCAGACGCCGGTGAT
>JAQGKJ010000143.1 GCA_028290165.1 Bradyrhizobium sp.
TGGCCGGCGACGAAATGCCGGGTCAGGTCGCCCGAGCTGACGATGGCGTCGTAGGTGTCGTCGGCAACGCAAAGCTTGCGCAATTGCCGCTGCACTGAGTCGGCCGGCCGCGGCGCGGTGGTAATCAGGATCACGGTGACGCCCTGCTTGCGAAAGTTGTGCAGCGCCTCGCAGGCTTCCGCGAATGCAACGAGACCGTTGTGGACAACGCCCCAGATGTCAGAGAGCACGACATCGGTGCCGCCCACGAGGTCGCGCAGCCTCTCGACAAACCGGAGTGACGTCATGGCAGGGATCGCCGGTCAGCCCGGCCCGGCGGCGCTGCGCCGCGCCAGCGCGGCGTTGCCGGTCGCCCGCTGGGGATCGATGGCCGGACTATCGAGCGAGGCGGTCTTGCCAGAGCCATTGGGTTCCTGCGCCTTGTTGGGAGAGGCCCCGCCGGTAGCAGATGCCCCCTCGGGCCGCAACGGCCGCGGCGGTGCAAACAGAAAGCCCTGGCCGAACCGCACGTCGTAGTCGAGCAAATCGACCACCGCGCGTTCTCCCTCGATCCGCTCGGCGATCAGGTCGATGCCGAAGCGGCCGAGCAGATCCGACAGGTCGGAGGGATGAATGTCGGACGCCGAGGTCTGGCGCTGATCGAGCAGCAATGCGGCCGGCACCTTGATGAAGCGGACGCCGCGGTCGGCCAGTTCGCGCGGCTCGATCCGCAAGTCAGTGACGTGATCGATCGAGAATCGAAAACCCCGCTGCGCAAGTGCCGCGAGATGTTCGGTCTCGGCAGGACCCAGATTGCGGAACGTCGCCTGCTTGAATTCGAGCACGAATGACGGCGCCAGCGCGCGATTGGCCTCGAGGAAATCCAGGCACTGCGCGAAAGTGGTGGGATTGCCCAGCGTCGCCGCGGCGACGTTGCAGAACACGCCGACGTCCTTGTTGCGCACCATCAGGCGGCGCAGCACCTGCACGCATTTCAGCATCACCATGTGATCGATGCGTCCAATCAGTCCTGCGGCCTCCGCGACGGCGATGAAATCGTCGGCGGCGAGCACCTGATCGGTGTCGTCGCGCAGCCGCGTTACCGCCTCGTAGAAGCGCACCTTGCGCTGCGGCAACGTCACCATCGGCTGCAGGAAGATATCGATCCGGTTCTCCTCCACCGCGTTCCTCACCGCGGTGAGGATTTGCGCCTGGCTGCGGGAGGGCGCGAACTTGCTGGTGACGGGAGCGGGCGCCGCGGCGGCTGCTGCGGGCGCGGCCGCAAGGCCAGCGTCCTCGGCTGACGAGGCCAGCTCCTTTTGCCGCTCGTCGTCAGCTGCGCTGTCACGCGCCGGTAATGCGGCTGGCACGCCCTCCGCCAGCGTGTCGTCATGGTTGGCGACGGAGACCGCGAGCGCCTTGACCAGCACGCCGAGTTCGTTGATCTCGCCGATCACCGCCTGGATGCGGTCGGCGCCGGCCGAATTGGCCGATGCCACCCGGCCCTCGACGGCGGCGAGGCGGCGGCCGAATTCGGCGACCTGGCGCGCGAGATCGGCGGTGCCGCGCGACAAGTCCGCGATCTGGCCGCCGACGTCGGTCCGGTCGCGCAGCCGCATCGACACGGCGTTGTAGAGAATCAGAACGGTCAGCGCCGCCAGCGCGACGATGGCGGATTCCATGCCGCTGATGCCGGCCACCGAATACAGGATCAGGCCGAGGGAGGCCGCGACCAGCACCATGCAGATGGCGATGAAAATCGTGGAAATCCGAATCATGTCGCGCGAAAGGCCCTCACGTCCTCTTGTCCTGGCAGGACAGCGCTTCGCGTCAGCCTGCCAGCGCTTCCCCAAGCGCCGCAACCTTAGCATTAATGTTGATTCGAATGACTAGTGTTCTTTTGACACGGCCGGAACCGCCGGTCCCGGCGTATCGGCCGGGACAGCGCCGCGGGCTCCGGGCGGCTGAGGACGCCCGATCGTTGAATCCAGCGCGGTCTGATGCTCGATCTCCGAGTTCAGCTCGACGCCAAACAGCACGATGATGGCCGACATCCACATCCACATCATCAGGCCGATCGCCGCGCCCAGCGAACCATAGGTGACGCTGTAGTTGGCGAAGTTCGACAGGTACCAGGACAATAGTGCCGAGCCGACGATCCAGAGCAGGGCAGCTGTCATCGTACCCGCGCTGAGCCACTCCCATCGCGGTGGCCGCCGGCTTGGCCCGAAGCGGTAGAGCACGGTGAGCGCCGCCAGCAGGATCACAAACAACAGCGGCCACCGCGCCAGGCTGACGATGGGCTTGCTCTCTGGTGCGAGGCCCAAATGATCGAGCACCAGCGGAAACGCGACCACCGCACCCACCATCAGCAGGATTGCGGCGATGCCGCCGATGGTGAGCGCCAGGGAAAGCAAGTTCAACTGCACGAAGCCGCGGGTTTCCCGAACCCCATAGGCGACATTCAGCGCATCGATGACGGCCTTGACGCCGGCATTGGCGCTCCAAATGGCAAGGCCCAAGCCGAACAGGAATGTTGCGCCGAGCGAGGTGCCGCCTTTGTTGAGCACCCGCGCGATCTGGTCCCGCACGATCTCGAAGGAACCGTCCGGCAACATCAGCGCCAGCGTCTGGAGATTGGTGGCGATGGTCGAGGGATTGGCGAACAGGGCGTAGAAGGAAACCAGCGCCGTGATCGCCGGAAACACCGCGAGCAGGCCGAAAAACACCACGCCGGCGGCCGTGGCGAGCAGGCGGTCTTCGTTCGAACGCACATAGGTTCGCCACAGAATGTGCTTCCAGGAAGCCCAGGGGATCTGCAGGGGGTTGGTGGAACGTTGTCCGTGTCGGGGCTGCGCCGGTTCGCGCGGCAAGTTGCCGCGGCGAGCGACCGCCGAATTCCCGGGACCCGAATTTTGCAGCGGATTCGCCCGAAAATAGCGCTGTGCGCTGAAGATCAGCATTATTGTAGCGGCGATCCAGAGCAGGGCATCGCCCGACAGGAATCGCCGGCCCGACATCAGACGGCCGTTCGCCGTGCCTGCTGCCGTCGTCTCACCGCCGCCCAGCCCAACAACGTCGTCATCGCAATCAGACCGGCCTGCACAAGCTTGTTGTCTCCCAGCTGATGAAGTGGTTTCGGCCGTCCACCGTTCGCGCGCGGCGCTGGCGCAGGCGCCGAAGGATCTCGCAGGGCGGCCGCTGCCGTATCGCTCGTCGCCT